>JAFCEW010000022.1 GCA_017608955.1 Candidatus Aenigmatarchaeota archaeon
TAAATGCATTTGATACATCATCAACATAAATAAAATCTCTTCTTTGTTCTCCATTACCATATACAATTGGAGATTTGTTTTTTTCCATATCCCACAAAAATTGAGATACTAAATTTGCATACTTTCCTTTTGATTTTTCATTTGGTCCATAGACTGAAAACAATCGTAGACCAACTGATTTAACATTATATAATTCATCATATAATTTAGCTAATCTTTCCATTAAATATCTTGCTTCTGTATAGAAATCTGTAATTTTTATATTCATTTCTTCTTTCCATGGAATAGGATTATTGTTATAGACAGAAGAACTAGAAGCAAAAACAACCTTTGCATCTCTTTTTTTTGCTAATTCTAAAATATTTATGAAATCATTAACAACCATACCAACAAGTTTTTTGTTTTCTCTGTACATAGGAGAAGAAGAGTAAATACCCAAATGAAATATACCATCTATTTTTCCAATTTCTTCTGATGTTATTTCTTCACAACTCTTATTTATGAATTTAATTTTATCTTTAATTTTTTTTAAATTATCAAGAGAACCTGTATGTAGATTATCCACAACTATAACTTCATTTTTTTTACAAGTTCTTCGCATAGATGAGAACCAATAAATCCTGCACCACCAGTTACTAAAAATTTCATCTTATCAACTTAATAAATATTAAAATTCAAATTAAAATATTTAAAGAGATGTTTATATGATTTTAAATTTTAACATACATAATATTTTTAAATTTAAAGTAATTGGTAATAATAAAAGATTTATTAAATATATAGATAGAGAATTTTCATTTTTTAAAACAGATAAAATAAAAAATCCAGATCTAATAATTAGAATTGGCAAATTTAAACCAAATAACAAAAATTGTCATATAATAGACCATAAATATTATATCAAGAAAAATTATTTTTATTGCAAAGATTCTTATAAAGTTGTAAAATGGGAAGTACAAATTTCTGGAATTGAAGATAGAAAAACTATAGTAGATTTTAATGGCAATTTTTTTGCAGATAGTTTTCTTGTTAGATATATAATAGAACCAATAATGAGATTTAAAACAAATAAAAAAGGCTATGCATGGTTACATTCTTCAGGTACAAGCGATGGGAAAAATGCATTTCTTTTAACAACATGTAAAGGAGTTGGAAAAACTTCTAGTATTCTATATTTAGTAAATAAAGGAGGTTTATATTTATCAGATGATTTTACAATACTTTCAAATAAAGGAAAGGTATATAGTTACCCAACAACAATTCATTTTTTTAATTATAATCTAAAGGGCTGTCCCCTTATAAAGAAAAAATTATCTTTTAAAGATAGATTTATGGTAAAGTTTTACGATTTACTTTTTAAAATAACACTTGGTTATGGCTCACTTCCTGTTGACATAAAGGTTGAAAATATATTTGAAAGCGGAAAGACAGGAAAATCTTATCCCCTCAAATCATTAATATTGCTAACCAAAAAGAATACTGATAAAATCAAAATTCAAAAATCTAATAGAGAAACAATTGTAAAACAAATAATACCAATAAATATAATAGAAGCTTTTAATTTCTATGATTATATGTTAGCATATTCATTTATTTTTCCTAATAGTGATATTGCAAATCATTGGAATAAACTTGAAAAAAATTTATTGAATGGTCTTAAAAGAGTAAAATGTTATCAAGTAGACATACCTGAAAACTATAATCCAAATATATCTAAAAAAATAGAATCTTTATTAAAAAGAAATGGATATTTAATTAAAGATTTAACTTAGAATTGTTAATTTTTATTATAATCTTAATAGTGTTTATATGAAATTTAAAAAAATAAAATTAGAATCGTTAATTATACTTTCTATATTAGCTTTTATAATATTCATATCAATTTATATAAGATTCAAAACATACAATCCAGAAATGATTCTTGATTATGATCCTTGGTGGCATTATAGATATACAAAAATGATATTAGAAAATAACTTGCATCCACCTAAGTGGGATATACAAAGTTTCTTTCCTCCTGGAAGGATTGTACAACCATTTCTTGGTTGGTCATATATCATGATAATTATGTATTATATTGCTAATATTTTTTCAAATACCTCTTTGATAATAATTGGGAATATAGCACCTTTAATTATAGTTGGTCTCACAGTTATAGTTGCATATATTTTAGGCAAAGAATTATCAAATAAATGGGGAGCAATTTCAACTGCTATATTTTGTACTCTAACACCAACACTTATTTCAGTATCAATGGCAGGATATTGTGATACTGATGCTACTGTAGTATTTTTTTCTTTCTTATGTATTTATTCATTTTTCTTAGCTATGAAAAAGAAAAAATTACCTTTCACAATTCTCGCTATTTTAATTAATCTTGCTTTTGTATTTACATGGCCAGGTGCGTGGTATATCTCATTACTTTTTTCAGCATTTATACCAGCTCTAATATTATTTAGATTTATTGAACAGATTATATCACAAAAATCAATCAAAATTAATATTTCGAAAAATTTCAAAGAAAAGCAATTTATAGAATATATAAAAATAGTAGCAATAATTTTGGTTGTATTAAATATTATTGGAATTATATTAGGATTTGGAAATATGGTTAGTTTCTTTTTTAGTGGCTTAGGTTTTGTTGAAGCAAAACAAATAGTAAATGTTTCTGTTGCTGAACTACAACCAATAAATATATTTTCAAAATCAGGATTTACACAAGTTGCATCAAGAGTAGGAACTATACCTTTAATTTTAACATTAGTAGTTCTACCTCTTTTAGTTATTTTTAAAATATTTAGGAAAATTGAAATAAAGTCGGAAGAAATATTTTTGTTCTTATGGGCACTTGCAACTTTTTATTTAATACTCCATGGTGTCAGATTTTCACTTTTGTTTTCTTGCGCAGTTGCAGTATCAGCAGGATATGTTATTGGGAATTTAATGAAATTTATTTCAGATAGAGAAATAATTCTAAAATCAACATTTATAGGGTTTGTTATATTTATTTTAATAATGTTTATTTCAGATGCAATGCTTTATTCTGAATATGCATCAGGAATGGCAGTTGATAATAATTGGATTGAGATGTTGAATTGGTTAAAAAATAATGCTGATAAAAATTCTTTGGTTGCAACATGGTGGGATCCGGGTCATATAATAGCTGGATATACAGGATTAAAAGTTCATGCCGATGGAGCACATTGTTCTTCTAAAGGATGTTTTCCATATCCACATAACACAAGAATTCAAAATATGGGAAGAATTATGTCTACAAGTAATGAACAAGAAGCAATTGATATTTTTAAAAAATATAGACAATTAACACCAGAGCAATGTCAACAACTAAAACAAAAATTTGGAGATATAGTTCCAGAAGATGCGTGTAAACCAATTTCGGAAATGTATTTCATATCAAGTTCTGATTTAATTGGTAAATTTACATGGATGAATTATTTTGGTGGATATAGAGCTCCTATAAAAAATGCTAATGATTTTTTATCATCCCCTGGTGTATGTTGCGCAGCAACACCAAAAACAGAGCCAGGATATATGTCATGTGGTCAATTTGCAAAAAAAGGTAAAGGAGTTTTTGTGTGGTGTCCTTGGGTATTTTCTTTATCTAATGTTCAGCAAGATAAAGATGGAAATAATATTTATTTATATAATTATGGAAATTTCCAAATTGCAATAATCCAAAAGGACAATAAATTAATTCCTGTATATAATAATAATTTTATAATAAATCATGTAACATTCTTTTTGAATGGACAGGAACAAGAAGAAGATCTCACAGAATATGAAGTAAGTTCTATGAAAAAATTAGATGGGTTAATATGGATGGATCCATCATTCAAATCTTTGATTTATTTTGCCCCAGAAATAAAAGATAGTATATTTGTAAAAACATTCTTTTATAATGGTAAAGGATTAGATCATTTCAAATTGGTATATCAAAATCCTGAAATAAAATTATACAGAGTAGATTTCTAGTCTATAAATATTTATAAATATTTTTGATGTTGTTTTAAGTATAGAGGTGTAAAATTGCTTAAGAGAAAAAAAAGAGAAAAAAGAGAATTGCCATTAGCACCTTTGGAAAGATTATTAAAAAAATGTGGAGCAAAAAGAGTTTCAGAAAACGGGGTAAAAGAATTTGCATCAGTTCTTTATGAATATGCATATAGTTTATCAGCAGAGGCAGTTGCTTTAGCAGAGCATGCAGGAAGAAAAACAGTTCTCGAATCAGATGTAAGAATGGCAAGAAGAAAAGAAAAATTTTAAATTGATGTATATGTTATCACTAGAAGAAATTCTATTAGATTTAGAACAAAAATCAAAAAAATCAAGAGAAGAATTATTGGCTAAAATAAAAAAGAAACAAGAAGAACTTTCTGGTTTGGTCTCATCAGAAGGAGCAGCACATTTAGTTGCAAGAGATCTTGGTGTTAGTATTATAAGAGAGACCAAAAGAGAACTAAAATTAAAAGATATAAAACCAGATATGAAAAACATCGAAACGAAAGTGAGAATTATAGGAATAACAGATACAAGAAAATTTAAGAGAAAAGACGGAAAAGAAGGAAGAGTTGCGAGTTTAATTGTTACTGATGGAACAACAGAAGCAAGAATACCATTATGGGACAAACAGATAGAATTAATCGATGAAAAGACAGTTGAAAAAAATGATATAATAGAGATAAAGAATGCTTATGCTAAAGAAAATATTTTTGGTGGTTTAGAATTAAGATTATCAAAATATTCTAGAATAGAAAAAGTTGAAGATGATAAATCAATTCCTTATAGAGTAATAAAACCAGAATTTGAAAGAAAAAAATTAAAGGATATAAGAGAAGGAAGTTATGAAATAAGGGGGAACATTGTAAATATATTTAATATAAATCCACTTTTCAAGACTTGTCCAAAATGTAATTCTAAATTAGAAAAAGACAATAAGGGATATAAATGTTCTGAACATGGTTATGTTGAACCAGTAAATAATCTAATAATATCGACTATAATTGATGACGGAACTTCCACAATCAGAGCTGTATTTTTTAGAGATGCAGCTGAAAAACTTTCTAATATAAATCCAAATACGCTCTCAAATATGACACAAGAAGAATCTATAGATTTGATAAGAGAAAATATTTTGGGTAAAGATGTCTTACTTACTGGTGTGGTAAGAAAAAATAAAATTTTTGATAGTTTAGAATTTATAGTAAGAGATGTGAAAGAATTTGATATTGAATATGAAAGTAAAACACTTATAGATGAAATATCATCATTTAGGTAGATATTATGAAAGAAAAAAAGATGGATTTTAAAGAAATACCTGGTGTTGGACCAAAAATTGCTGAAAAATTAGAAGAAGCAGGATTCACAGACCCTATGAGTATAGCAGTAGCATCTGCTAGTGAATTAGCAAATATATTAGAAATAGGTGAAGCAACAGCAGCAAAAATAATAAATAGAGTTAGAGAAAAACTTGATATAGGATTTCAGCCAGCTGATAAAGTATGGAAACAAAGACAAAAAATGGAAAAATTAACAACAGGGAGCAAAGCATTAGATGAATTATTAGGCGGTGGAATAGAAACGCAAGCAATAACAGAATGCTATGGCCAATTTGGTTCTGGAAAAAGTCAATTAGGTTTTCAATTGTCTGTTAACGTTCAATTACCAAAAGAACAAGGAGGATTAGATGGAAAGTGTTTGTTTATAGATACTGAGGCAACATTCAGGGCAGGACGTATATTGCAGATGGCACAAGCATTGAAATTAGATCCTGAAAAAACATTAAAAAATATATTTGTTGCTAGGGCATACAATTCTGATCATGAAATATTTTTAGTAGAAAAATCAGGAGAAACAATAGAAAAAGAAAATATAAAACTTCTTGTAATAGATTCTTTAACATCTCATTTTAGGGCAGATTATGTTGGTAGAGGAGAATTAGCACCAAGACAACAAAAACTAAACAAACTATTACATAATTTACAAAGATTGGCTGATACATATAACATAGCAGTATTTGTTACAAATCAAGTTTTATCAAATCCAGCAATTCTATTCGGTGATCCAACAAGGCCAATTGGAGGTCATGTATTGGCACATCAAGCAACTTATAGGATATATCTAAGAAAGTCAAAAGATGATAAAAGAATAGCAAAAATGATGGACTCTCCAGATCTTCCATCAGGAGAAACAATATTTAAAGTGGCAGCAGAAGGAATAAGAGATGTTTAATTCTTATTAAAACTAATTTTTAATTTATACTAGGTGTTTTTTTGAAAATATTTGCTGATTTTCATATCCATAGTAAATATGCTAGAGCAACTAGTCCGCAAATGAATTTAGAAAATATATCAAAATTTGGAAAATTAAAAGGATTAAATCTTATTGGCACTGGAGATTTCACACATCCTGATTGGCTTAAAGAATTAAAACAAAAATTAAATCCTATAGAAGATACTGGAATTTATTTTTATAACGGAATGAAATTTATGCTTACAACTGAAATTTCAACTATTTATGAGCAAGATAATAAAACTAGAAAAATTCATCATGTTGTTCATGTTCCTAATTTTGAAATAATAGATCAAATAAGAGATATTTTAGAAAATAAAGGAGCTAAACTAGGAATAGATGGAAGACTCACTCTAAATAATATAGCTAGTGATGAATTTGTTGAACTTTTAAGAAATGTGTATAAAGATATTTTCATAATTCCTGCGCATGCATGGACACCGTGGTATGGTGTATTAGGATCAAAATCAGGATTTGATAGAATTGAAGATTGTTATAAAGATCAGACAAAATATATTTATGGATTAGAAACAGGTCTAAGCAGCGACCCTGCAATGAATTGGAGATTATCTTCTTTAGATAAATTTACTTTAATGAGTAATTCTGATTCACACAGTCATTGGCCATGGAGGTTGGGAAGAGAATGTAATGTATTTGAAATTGATAGATTAACATATTCAGGAATTTTTAATATAATAAAAAATAAGGACAAAAAGAAATTTCTTTTTACAATTGAAGTAGATCCTGCATATGGAAAATATCACTGGACTGGACACAGAAATTGTCATGTAATGTTACCACC
>JAFCEW010000072.1 GCA_017608955.1 Candidatus Aenigmatarchaeota archaeon
TTGAATATAAAATATAATTATTCTTTGATATGAATAATGCTTAGTGCATGAAGTTAATGACGTTTTTCATGTGACGAATATTGTATACAATTTCCGTCGCCTATAGAATAAATCTTTTATAACTTTTTTACAACTAAAAATGGTTGTAAAGAAAAATTAATATCATAAATAAATTCAATATTATGAAAAAACTTATACAAGAATCATTAGATCAGACATGTTCTATACAAAAATGTCCTTATTGTAAAAGCAAAATGATTATTAAGAAAGGAAAAAGAAAAATCAAGCAAGATAAAATACAAATATATCAATGCAAAACATGCAAAAAGTATTTTTCAGAAAATAAACTAAAACATAAATCATACAAGCCAAATATAATCTTAAATTCAATAACAACATTTAATCTAGGAAACAGCATAAAAGAAACAAATAAAATTATTAATCATAGATTTAAAACAAAAGTTCCAGAATCAACTATTCATTTTTGGATAAAAAACTATTCAGATATATGCACATTTTCAAGATTAAGAAAAAAATATAAAATAAATCCAAAAAAATTAATAAAATCAAAGAAATTCTATCACCAGCAAGTTTATGAACACAAATTTCATACACTTAAGTTGAATATAGCTGCTAAAAGATTTCCAAATTTAAGAAAATACATTATAAATATCCAAAACAAATGCCCAAATTATTTATTTAAAAATAAACAAAGCATCAGATGTTCAAATATAAATTCAAATATAAAATTAAAAATTTCAGAATTTCAAAAACTAACAAAAGAAAATAATGCATTAAAACTTTGCAAACTAGCTTTATGCTTGGCAAAGAAAAATAATGAAAGACATCAAAAAGTCGAGGAATTCATGCTTATTAACGACTCTGCTACTGTAGCTGTAGAAGTTCCTGTTTTTCTGTTTAAAATGGAATTAGAAAAGTACAAGTTAAAAGGACTGTTAGATATAAATCAAACCATAACAGGACATATAGATATCATTCAGGTAAGGTATAATAAAATTTATGTATTAGATTATAAAGCACAAATAGAAAAGCAAAGAGATGTAGCAATACAAGTTTTTTTATATACTTTAGCTTTAAGCAAGAGAACAAATATAAATCTTGAAAATTTTGTATGCGGATGGTTTAATGATAAATCTTATTATGAATTTTCTCCTTTGGATATAGGTAATAATTAAATATATTTTTTCTATTTAGTAGAAGGAATAATGAGATGTCAAAAATAAAAATATTATTGAAAAAAATGAAATGAAAAAGCTAATTCAACAAGGCATAATTAAAAAAACATTTTATAAAAAACAAATTACAGAAGACATATCACAACTCGGACTAAAATATATCATCACAAGCGATGGATCTGATTATCTAAAAAATCTTGAAGAATATACAAATATTGTAGAAGAAAGAATGGAAATACTTCTAGCTGGTAGCTTGGCTATAGATTTATATAAAACATTTTTTGATCCAAAAAAACATTGTAATTTAGTCGGGATGAGTGAAGTTCTAGAAGAAATAGAAAGAAAATCTACGTCTAAAGAAAAGAATATACTAGAAAAAGTTATGGAATATTTAAACGAAAATAAAATAATAGTACCTGTATCAGACTATTATGTTTTCAAAAATATTGAATGGATTCGTGCAGTTTCGAAAGAAATTATAGAAATGGATTTGAACGATATTTCAAAATTGTTAAGTAGTATAATTTTAAATGAAACATTATCTTTGTATAAAAAAGTTCATAAAATTGATGATCCTGATAAACCTAAAGAAATACAATTAGTTCCATATCCATTGTTTTAATAAACTTAAATAAACTAATGTTAAAAATAAAAATATTACTTTTTATTATTTCTATTATGGAATTTACTATACAAAAAGAAAAAACAATACATCCACTTGAAAAATTAAGAAGAAATGATGCTCCATTTTTTAGAGATTTTGTAGATTTTGTTAAGATATTATACAGGGAAAAGAAAGATAGTAATTTTACATTTGATGAAGCTTATGAAATAGCTAAAAAAGTTATTAGAGATATTGAATATAAAGAAAATGGTGAAATAAAAGTTATACATTATGATATTGATAAAGATTATGTTGAATGGACTTTGGATTGCCTTTTAAATCGTAAAATATTAGAAAGAGATGAATATTATGACAAATATAGGTTTAATGAAAAAAAATTATTATGAATTTTCTTTTTTGTATATTGTTAATAATTAAAGATATCTTTTCTATTTTGTAGAAAATATCAAAGAATAAATTATTATTGCCTTAATTCATATTATGGTTGAATTTAAAGAATTGACCAAAAAATTATATAATATCAAAGATTATAT
>JAFCEW010000023.1 GCA_017608955.1 Candidatus Aenigmatarchaeota archaeon
GTATAGGTATAAAAGTTTTCTTTCCATTTGCAGTTTTAATCATATACATATTTGGTGGTGGTAAGTCTGGATGCTTTGAAATATCAGGGACCATAAATGCTGACGGTCTTTTTAGTAAAATTCTGTTCATGAAAAAATAAAGCACTACTGGAAGTATTGCAATATAGCCAATGACTAATGCAAAAGGATTAATTGATTGATGCAAGAACATTGAGATCATAGGAAACATTATAAGTCCCATGACAGGCAAAAGCAAACCCATTATATGCAAAATATTTATAGGTCCTGTAATATTTTCAACATAAACTTTCATTTTTCTATGTGTATTAGTTAAAAGAAAATCCAATGATTTTCTTAAAATTCTTTCTCTACCTTCTTCTGAAGGTTCTGTCATAACTCCATATAATAAACTTATAGAACGAACAAAATCCTCATTCCATACAACCCATTTTTGCATATATGCTGAAAGTGCTTCCTCAACAGTTTTGTATTTTCCAACTTGAAGATCCCACATGGCTTTTTTAATGTCTTTGCTAATAGGACCTTTTGCGTGTTCTGCTGCAAAATTAACTGCACCTTCAAAACTTGGATGTAATTTTAGATAAATAACCATGTAAAGAATTATCTTTATTGCCTCGTCTCCTGTTTGTACTTTCAAAACCTGTGACTGAAATTTCGGATATGTATAGATATAGTAGAAAGCACCTAATGGAAGCAAAAGCATAATTATTATGAGTGTTAGATCATTTGTCAAAAGAGAGAATAATATTGAAAACATGAATACAACTATAAGAGATAAAACAGCAGCTGAAAATACTCCTTCTGGTGTAACATTTAAACATCCAAATACTATATCTTCTTGCAATTTTGGTTTCATACTTTTAGGGCAAGGCAATCTCAATGTTTCAGAATATTTACATAATTTTTCAAATTTATTTCTAGGTTGTTTTGCTTTTTGTTCTTCTATTAGAAAATTTAGGTATTCTTTTGATATTAGAGGCTTTTTTTCTTCTTTTTTGACTTTTTTCCTAAATATATTGAACATTGAAAATTATTTTATTTTATAAGTTAAAATTAATTATTAGATTAGTATGTGGCCATTTAAAAAGAAAAAAGAAGACGAAGATACAGTTTTTTATAAAAGTGAGGGTGCAAGGAAACAAGCTGAAGCAGAGAAACAATTAGCTGAAAATAAGGATGCAATACAGAGAGGTAGAAAAATAGCAATTGCAAAAGATAAGATAAAAGGAGCTGGAGAATCTTTTAAAAGTGGATATACTGGAACTAAATCTTTTCTAAGCAAATATGTTGCACTTATTGTCGGTGCTATTTTTGTAATTATTGGCGTTTTTTCAAAAAAATATTTTTCATTCTTTCCTGATCCTTGGCCTTCTGTTATAGCATCTGGATTTATTTTGGTTGGAATTATAGCTATTATTAAGATTTCATTAAAAGGAAAATTGGGAACAGGAGTCTCAGCAATAGCAGTTATTATATTTTTATTTCTTGTTATTATGCCCATGTTTAGTGCGCAAACAGAACCAGTTATAAAACAATTTAAAACACAACTTGGAATGATGAAATGTGTAATTATTACTTTGGGACAAGATCCTTCTTGTTGGGAAACTCAAGAACAGGAAGTAGAAAAAATAGGGAATTATGATTCATTAACCATTGTTATGGGCAGAGCAAGGGTTGGTGATAAATATATACCATCTTCACCCCCACGAGCAGGAGAAACATACATTTTGGATATTACTTTAGAAAATAATAATATACAGGGAAGTGGTTTTAATATTAATGTAACCAGTTTAAATGTCTCCGCAGAACCATCTGGAAATACTGAAACAGAAAATATAGTATACGCTAAAGTTGATTTACCAAGATACAAGATTCAACCTCAACATTATTATAGAGTTAAAGCAGAATTTGATGAAAATAATAAATTACCATCAGACGCAGAATATATACATTTCTTTGGTACTGTTACAAGTCAACAAAAAGGAGGAGGAACAAGTAAAATTGAACTTGTTCCACAATATCTCGGATATGAAAAATCTATAGAGCTATTCGACCCAAAAATAAAGACCAATCCAGGACCAATTGATGTTTATGTTTATACAAATCCTTCTGTTATAGAAGTAGATCAAATGAAAAATTTTGATGTTGTAATAAATTTTTATAATGGAGGAAAAGATGGAACTGCATCTATAAAAAATGTAATCCTTTATCAGACATTTGCAAATCTAGATGAATTACCATTTGAGATAAATTGTGAAGAAACAAAAGGAACAGCAGAGCCAATAGAATGTCCTGATAATAAAAAAGGAAATTGCTGGCAAATAGCATTTAATGAAGATTCTCAATTAAATATTCCTCCGAAAGAGTCAAGACAAATTTATTGCAATGCAATAGTAAATAATGAATTTGTTCTAACTCACGAATTAACAGTGCCAATTAGTGTTGTTTCAGAATATACATATATACAAGGATTTGGAACAACTCGAAAAGTACAGTCAAGTTAAATATAATTCACAAATATTTTCATTACTACTTATTATTTTCCCATTTTTACATTCATGAAATATATCTAAATTTTCTGGTGAAACTTTTTCTGCATTTCCAGTTTCAACTAAAAACTTTAATCCTAAATGATCTAACTTTGGTTCATTTGTTACAGGGTCATATAATGGATATAATTTTTCATCGTGAATAGAAACTAAAACAAAGCCATTATTTTGTTCTAATTCGACTTTAATTTTGTCATTATATTCAGATTCAATATCTTCTATATTTTCACCATTATTTACTTTTTCAATTACTTCATTTCCGATATCTAGTATTTTTTCAAATTCTATATTAATTGAAGATTCGATAGGAAATTGTTTTGTTATATTTAAAAAAGGACGTTCATATTGTATAGTTGCTATTCCAAAATTATTTTCAATATAATTTTCATTAAAATTTATTTCATGATCTGAATCATCAGGCCAAATAATTTTCCATTCTATATTATTTCTTAAATTTACCTTTTTTTTATTTTTTTCTTCAAAAAAATTATTATAAGCATTTTCATAATTTTTCATATAAATTAGTGATATTCTAGAAATTTCATTTTTTATTTTATCTTTTGAAATAGAATCCAAATATGGTAAATAATTTTTTGGATTATATTCATAACTATCATAAACAATCACATTTTGTCCGACATCATGTATTGCCTGTATTGTTGCTAAATCAGATGCAGAAGATATTATTCGTGTATATGTTTCTATTTCATTTCCTGTAGACAATATTTTTTCTTCAAAAACTCTTTTATTAAATATCTTTTTTTCAGTAAAATAATATGATCCGAAGAGTGCTGACACAAAAGCTAAAACTACTATGATCATTAAAAGAGGGCCAAATCCTTTTCTCATTTTTTCTCATCTCCTTTAATTTTATATACTGAAAATGTATAGTTGTCAGACCATTCTTTTCCATCAAAAATAGTAGGTACTAAATATATTTTTCTATATACAGGACTTCCCTTTGGATGTTCAGATATCCACTCTCTGAAACTTCTTTTATATTTATCTTCAAAGTTATCCAACTCAAGAGGACCTTCTATTTTGAAACAATATCCACTCAAATAATTTTCTATTATCTTTTTGTTTTCATTCCTAAAATCTATATTCGTATAAGGAGATATTTTTTCTTTATTTAGTTCTATAATATAACTTCCATTTTCATATGAGCAAGAAAATAAAGTTAAAGGAATTAAGCTACTTTTACTTTTCATAGAATCAGATCTTATATAAATTTCAATGTGATATGTAAAAGTGTAAAGAAAGATTATTGTACACATTACTCCTATTGTGAAAATTATAAACGGAACTAATACAAAAGCAATTCCTTTTTTTCTATTCATTTTACTTCTCATATAAATCCACAAAAATTCCTATTGGATAATTAATTTCTATTTTATTGTCATATTTTTTAATAAAAATTTTATAACAGCCCTTTTCATCATTTTCATTTTTTGTTATAATATTTTTAGTTATTGGTATATTGCAATCTATTTCTTTGCACCTCTTTTTACTTCCATATTTTATGCAAATATTCTTTTTTTCGCCATAATCTGTAATTTCAATAGAATCAATTGAATAAACATATGTGGTTTTTTCTTTAGTATTTGTTGAGCAAACTAATGCTATGGTATATGCAATATTTGATAATGGTGTTTTACTTTCAGTCAAAATAGCAGAGCCAGGATTATAATCAGTTCCATTAAAAATGACTACTGGAATCATGGGTGCAAGAAGATATTTTTCATTATTTATTACATTACATTTTTTACCTTTTCTTAAGAAATAATCTAAATCATCAAAACCAATATTCCATTCATTATTTTCTCTGAGATCTTTTATTGTTAAAAGATAATCATAATCATAATAATAGCAACAACTCAATTCTTTATCCTTTTCGATTCTATCTAATTTATCTTTTTCAAAAATTAATTTTTTTGGCTGTCCATTAGAATCTTTCATAATCAGATTAGACGATTCTCCTATTGCATTCAGAAGTGCTATACTTTTCCCATGTTCACTATATTTTTCTTCTTGAATTTTTATGTCAAAATATGTTCCAAAAATATATATGATTATAACTAAAGTTATAGCAATTACTACTATAGCTATTAAAAATTTTGTTATATCTATCATTTAATCACTTATTTAAATTAACCCATATATCTTCTCCATCTTTTTTGTTTATAACAATCGAAAACAAACGAACAGCACTTTCTTCATTCTTTATTTCTACACCAGTAGTGGAATAACTTTCTTGTTCAATAGTTCCTAAAGATTCTATAATTTTTTCTCTTGTTGATCCGACTTGTTTTTCTAGATCAGATTTTATGTATATAATTTTTTTGTATATGTCAATTTGATATGTAAAATCAGATGATGGCTTTGTATATATTATTTTAGCTTCTCCAGGTGTTCCTGCAGATATAGTAACTAAGTCACTTATTGTTTCACAAACAACTTCTCCACTATCCTTAACAAAATAATAAACAAATTGCGTAATTGGTCTTGCAAATGTTATTGCGGCAAAAATAAATACTAAAACAAAAGCAATTAATGATATAATTTCAGTTATTACATTACTTGACATTATTCACCAATCCACACACAACCTTCATATTCACATTTTTCTTGATTATCAGAAAATTCTTCACAGCTTGGTCTTTTTCCTAGACACATACCATCGCGTGCTCTCCAATGGCATCCATGTTCTGTGCAGTCGTCAAAATTATAGAAATCTCTACAAGGGGTTGCCTCACCAGTACAAGTAAATAATGATATTTTTTGAGGTTCTATAATAATATCATATTTTCTTGATTCATCTCTTGTAACAATTCTTGGTTCTTTTTTAAATCCAACATATTCTATTATACTAGATTCAGATTTATCATAATCAGCACATCTTCTTATATGACATTCTGGTTCTTTTTCATCAATATATTTATAACATAACTGTAAAGTTGAGTCATCATAGTAAATACTTTCAAGACATTTTGCTTTTGATAAATCTAATATATCATAAGATATTTGATCTTCGTCCATTGTACATGCAATACTTTCAATTCTTTTTATTTCATCTGTAAGAGAATTTTTACACGACCATGTTTTTATTGTTCCTCCTAAAGAGCCAGTAAACATAACAAAAACTAACAGAAGAAGAGTAATTATTATAATTGTAGTAGCATAATTTACTGCCATAATTTAAAAATAGATTTCTGTATTATTTAGTTTTTATCCTAGATAATTACAGCAATGAATATGAGTATCATCTTGTACGTTATCGCAATTTTCTCCTTTATGACAATTTCCTTCAGTACAGAATTGCTTATGTCCTTTAAATGTCACACCAGCACAACCATTATCGGCTTCCCAAGTTCCAGTTCCTGTACAATATGCCATAAGTTTTGCCTTACATATATCGTAATTTGCTGTATGCTTGAATGGACCAACTCCAAGATATATCAACATTACTGCTAATCCTAAAACTATTAATCCTAAAATTATGAGAACAATTGTTCTTGTTGTCAACCCTTTACTCATAACATCACTATTTCATATTTGATTTACGTATTTAAATTTTTGTTCCAGATAATAAGATTTTTCAATAGATACATTTTTCTTTCTATTAAATCCATTCCACCAACTTTTATTAGATAAAGGAAATAAAACAATAATGCAATAAAAATTACAGCTAACATTATAAACAATAAAAATTTGGTTGTAATCATAGCTTTCATTAGAACCCACCACCAGATCCTTCACTAAGTTTTCCTTCTGGACATATTATCACATCATAATGATCATATTTTGATTCTTTATTCCACACACAACCTTCATATTCACATTTTTCTTTTAATTCATTTTCGCTCAATCCTTTATTTTCTTCATATAAATCTTCACAACTTCTTTTTCCAGAAGGATTGCATGTATACAATGATAACTGACTATTATATCCATATTCACACTTATAATGGCTAGAACATTCATCTTCATTATAGTTATAACATTCTTTTATATCACCTATACATGGACTCTTTTCAGTTTTTGTACTATCAGTCCATATTTCATAATTTCCAGGTTTCAAAGAACATGCTTTTTTACTCACATGTTTATGAATACCCAATCCATTTAGCCAATAGAATTTACAAACACTATTTTCAGGAAATATTAATGCAGCAGGATTTGTATTTTTTCTTCCAAAAGGAATAAATCCGAGTATTTTCCCTTTAATATATCCTATTGGCTCACATTTATCTGATTTTATTAGTGTTGCATAATCATTAGCATTTTTAATACTACTACTTTCTACAATTTTTAACCAAGAATCTCTTTCTATTTCAGCATTAGAATT
>JAFCEW010000024.1 GCA_017608955.1 Candidatus Aenigmatarchaeota archaeon
CCAGAAACTCTTGCATTTATTTTTTTCATATTTTTGATAATTCTAAAATAAGCATCTCTTACTTGTTTTTCATTTCTTATATCTAAAACAACACCACCAACATCAGTCTTATGAACAACATCCGGAGAAATAATTTTCATTGCTAAAGGGTACCCATTTTTCTTGGCGAATTTTATTGCATCCTCTATTTTTTTTGTTGCTATTCCTTTTACTAATGGTATCTTATAATGTTTCAAAATTTCTCTTGCTTCTTGTTCGTTTAGCATTTTTCTGTTTGATTTTTTAATTTTCTTAAATATTTTTCTAGGATTCATATTCTCAATTAAATTTTGTAAACATTTAATTTATATTTACCTATTGTTAATTTCTTATAATGCTAGAAAACATCATCACGCAACTTATTATTGATAAAGGAACATTTGGAATTATAATAGGCATGTTAATTAGCTCCAGTGTATTTCCACTACCATCAGAAGTTATTTTAGTTTCTGCTGGTCTTGCTGGAATATCACCAATAAAAATGGCAATATGGGGTGGAGTTGGATCAACATTAGGTGCTATAATTGCATTTTATATCGGAAAACATTGGGGTAGAAAATTTGTTGATAAAATAGGAAAATATGTTTTCGTAACCCAAGATAAATTAGAATTAGTAGATCATTGGTTTGATAGATTTGGAGATTCAACTACACTCATAGCAAGAATTTTGCCAATAATTCCACATAAAATATTTTCTCTTGCTGCTGGATTTGGAAAAATGAATTTTAGAGATTTTGTAATTTTTACTCTTATAGGATCTATTCCAAGATGTTTTCTTTTGTCTTATTTTGGACAATCACTTCTAGCAATGAAAAATATATATACTATAATTGGAAGCTTAATTCTTGTATTTCTGTTACCCTGAGTTTTTGTTGAAGCAACCAAAAAAATTAGCAGAAGCTAATAAATTTTATCATTCCTAAAGAAGCTAAAGTTATAATACTTGCACTTATTAATACACCAGCTACTATGGCAGGAAATGCTTTTCTCCATTGTATACCAGCCAACCATGCTAAAAGAGTTCCACTATAAACACCAGTCATTGGTAATGGAACACCAACAAATAAAATCAAACCAATAAATCCATATTTTTCAATGTATGGTTCCCCTTTTCTTCTTACTCTATTGACAATTTTTTTAACAATTCTTATTTCAGAAAAGAATCTCTCATATAAAATTTTCAAACCAAAATATATTGGAAAAAATAAAAGACAATTTATTATTACAGATGATATAAAAACTAAAATAGGATTATATCCTAATGCTATTCCGACTGGTATTGCTCCTCTAGATTCTATAAATGGTAGTCCATTAATGAGAAGATATAATCCAGTCTTTGGAATCATACTATAAAAATGACATTATAACTTTAAATTATATAGCCCGAGAAGGATTCGAACCTTCGCCACGAGGTCCAGAGCCTCGTATCCTTGACCACTAGACTATCGGGCTTTAAAAAGAATTATAAAGTAAGAGAATAAAAGTTTATTGCAACTCTTTCATTCCATTTTGTGTTATCGCAAATGTAGATTCAGAAGCATATAATGGTGTTATATATTTCTGCTGAATTAATTTCTGTATAACAGAATCTAAAACAGTTTTAGGATTTTCAGGATTTTTTACATCATCCTTTATAAATTTAATTAATTCTGACTTTCTTAATACCAAAGCTTCTCCGAATTTTTTTAGCACTTTTTTTTCTAACTGATTCAAGCTACCACTAATTCTTCTTTGAGTTTTTTAGCAGCACTTGCACCTAATTTCAATTCAACTATTTTAAGAGCAAATTCCATTGCAGTTCCTGGAGCTTGTGATGTTACTATATTATTATCAACAACAACTGGTCTATCTCTTGGATATGGTAATTTTCTTTCAAACCCTGGATATACAGTTGCTTTTCTGTTTTCTAGTATTCCAATTTGTGCGAGTATCAAAGGTGCACCACAAATTGCTGCTATCATTTTATTTTGTCTATTAAAGTTTTTAAGTATTTCTGTAATTATACCTGATCTGGCCAAGTTTTGATAACCTGGAGATCCTCCTGGCAAAACAATTATATCATAATCGTTTGGATTTATCTGATTGATTCTTTTATCAGTCATTACTCTGATTCCATGAGATCCTTCTATAACTGATCCAACAACTCCAATTGTATCTACATGCATACCTGCTCTTCTTAGTACATCAACTACCGTTAATGCCTCAATTTCTTCAAATCCTTCTGCTAAAGGAATCATAACTTTCATTTTTCAACCTCCTATGTTTTATTATTCTTTAAGTTTTTTAAGAATTTCCTTTGCAAAACCTAATGCTGAATCAGGACCATCAGCTGTTATTATATTACCATCAACTACTACATGTTTGTCAGTATAATGTGCATCTCCTTGTTTTAAAGCTGATATGGCAAAATCAGTCGGAAACACAGTTGACATTATTCCCTTTAGTATGCCAGCCTTAGCTAATACAATTGGGGCCAAACAAATCGCAGCTATTAATTTATTTTGAGATGCAAAAGATTTTACTCGATTTACTACCTCAGGATATTTTAATAATTCCAAAGATCCAGAACCACCTATTATAATAAGTGCATCATAATATTCAGTTACTATGTCACCAACAGTTTTGTTTGGACTTACTTTTAGACCATACATGCCAACACATTCTTGTTTTGTTATAGATGCTATATCTATATCTATTTCAGATTCCTCAAGAACCGATTTTGTTATAGAAAATTCTTTGTCATTAAAATTTTGCTGTGCAACTATAATAACTACTTTTGCCATAATATCAAATATAAATTTACTGTTTAATTTAATAAATATAGGTGATTTTGTGATAGTAGGTTTTGGAATTGAAGATATACAAGCAAGTAGAATAAAAAAAATTCCTAAAGGAAGAATAAACATAAGCTCTTCTCCACATATAAAATCAGTAAAAGAAATCAAGCCACCATTTTCTGATAAAAAAACATTAGAGATTATGTTTGAATTCATAACAAAATACGAACCTGATATTGGTGAAATTAAAATAAAAGGTGTTGTTATATATTCTGGAGATAAAATAAAAGAACAACTAAAAAAATGGAAAAAAGAAAAAAAACTTATTAAAGAAACAGATGTAGAAATTAAAAATTTCTTATTCAGGAAATGTCTTAGTCTAGGAATTACAATTTCAGAAGAAATGCAACTTCCACCTCCTATAATGTTTCCTCATGTTGTTGCTAAAGAACAGAAAAAACCTGACTTAAGTTATATTGGTTGATTATATGTACAAACAAATGATAATAATAAGAAATGATCTAAATATGTTTGTTGGAAAAAAATGTGTTCAGTCTTGTCATGCTTGCTTAGGAGCGTACCAAAAATCACAAAAAACCATAACAAAAAAGTGGAGCGAAGAAGGTCAAAAAAAAGTTGTATTAGAAGTAAACTCAGAAAAAGAAATAATAAATTTATTTGAATTAGCAAAAAGAGAAAAAATTGCTTGTTTTTTAGTTCAAGATGCTGGATTAACAGAATTAGAACCTGGAACTATAACTGCTTTAGGAATTGGACCAGATGAAGAAGAAAAAATAGATAAAATAACAAGAAACTTAAAGTTATTAAAATAAAAATTATATCATGTCATTTGGTTCAATAGGAATATATTTAGCATCATATTTTAGTTTATTTGTTGGAACATTTTTTCTATATACATTTTTTGAAAATAGAGCTAAAATGAAGGGACTAAAAATAAAAAAATTTCCAAAAATTTCAATTTTAATTCCAGCATATAATGCAGAAAAATTTATTAAAAAAACGATAGAATGTGCATTAAATTGTGATTATCCGGAAAAAGAAATTATTGTTATAGATGATGGATCAACAGATAGAACGTATCAAATAGTAAAAAAATTCAAAAACAAAGGAGTAAAAATATTCAAAAAAGAAAATGGGGGAAAAGCCTCTGCATTAAATTTTGGAATTGATAAATGCAATGGAAAATTAATAATGACACTAGATGCTGACAGTTTTCTTGAGAAAGATACAATAAGAAAAATGGTTGCTTATTTTAAGGATAGAAATGTTATGTCTGTTGTTCCTACATTGAAAGTATATAATCCAAAAACAATAATAGAACGGATGCAAGTCATAGAATATACAGTGACAAGTTTTATAAGAAAAATATTTACTTTTATGCATGGATTAAATGTCAATCCTTGCGCACCCATTTACAGAGCTGAATTTCTTAAAAAAAATAAATTTGATGAAGATAATTTAACAGAAGATTTGGAAATGGGTTTGAGAGTACAATCAAAACATTATGATATCCAACATGCAATAGATGCGAATGTTTATACAATAGTTCCTAATAATCTAAAATCATTAATGAAACAAAGAGTTAGATGGAATTATGGAACAATATGGAATCTGAAAAATAAATATGGATTTATGTTTAGTTTAAAATATGGTGATTTGGGATTATTTATTTTGCCAACAACTTTAATATTTTTTGGACTTGCTGTTTTTTTATTAATTTATTATGTAGGAACATTATTATGGAATGTTATTTACAATATATACTTTTTATCTTTAATTGGATTTGATATGAAATATACTTTATTTGGTGGAGGAACTACACAAATAATGAATTATCTTATTGATATGAAGATGTTTTTATTTTTGACTTTATTTGTTGTCGGAGGAACTATATGTTTATTGGCAAAAAGGACTTTAAATGAAAAGAGATTCAGATTTAGCTATTTTATTTATATTTCTTTGTATAGTATATTTCTAGGAATATTTCCACTAATAGCTATATTATATATGATATTCAGAAAAAAACCAAAATGGTAATATGAGAGAAATAAACAAAACAAAATATCTAGCTGTATTTTCTATAGCTACACTTATTTTTATTTCAGGTGTTATAACTGCTCAATATATAAATAAAATTAAATTAAATGAATTTGCTTCAGCGCAGACAGATTTAAGAAATTATATTTTAAGTTTAAATCTTCAGACAGAACTTGCAAAAAAATACGAATGTAGAGTAGATACCATAAGGCTGACTAGAGAAAAAGATAAATTAGGTAGCCAACTTGATATGTTAGAAAATAGATTAGGTAAAAAAGATGGAGATATAAAATCATTAAAAGAGGAATATTCTCTTTTGTCAATAAGACAATGGATTTTATTTGAAGAAATAAGAGAAAAATGTGATAAAAAAATAATAAATATTGCATTCTTTTATTCAAATAAAAATAATGAAACTCTATGTCAATCTCAAGGATATGTATTAGATTATCTTTATAAAAAGTATCCCAACTATGTAGTTATATATGCCTTAGATTATGATATAGATGATCCTGCTTTAAATACATTTAAAGAAATCCATAATATAACACAAGTTCCATCAATAGTTATTCTAGATAAAACATATCATGGGTTTCAAAATAAAGAAAAATTAGAACAAATTGTAACTCAGGAAATAAAAAATATTCACATATCATAATTCATTGCAATTAATATTGTTTCTATAACTGCTAAATCAAAGTCTTTCAAATTTTTTCCTGCAATATATATTATATTCTCTTTTGCTTTTATGTAGGTTTCATTTGTTAAATCAGGATGAATCAAAACAATTTTTAATTCATTAGCAGGTTCTATATTATCATAAGATTCAATTGGTTCAGCAGTAAAATTCTTGTCAATATTATTTAATATATATATTGCTCTCAATTTATTTGTCAGTTCATATGCTTCAACAGAATAATAACCCATATTTGTTACATTTGGCTGAAATAAAATTTTAACTGTTCTTGTATATGGGTTCCAAATTAGATTATGAATATATATCTTATCATCTAGTACAGGAACATTTTTTGTTGCTTTTATATTTCCTCTGAATGTAAATGTTCTTCCTATATATGTAACTGAATAAACTGGCCAAAAATAATGTAAAATATTAAATATTACAATGATTAGAGAAACTATAAAAATGAAATAATAAATTTTTTTTGAACTAATTTTTAGTTTCATATCTTATCAATTTATTTTGAAATATTATAAAGTTTTAGAATTTTTGATTTTTTAATAAAATAAAAAAAAGAAAAAGAGGCAACCTCAACCAAGCTTCTTAATCAAGCTTAAGCTGCGGTAATACCAGAGCTACTTACACTGGTTACTTTGACTGCGACATTTCCGTCCAATGCATCTGCAAATGTTCCATATTGTTGTAGTACTGAGCAAGCATTTCTTGTATCTTTTGCTTCCCAACCAGCTACGAGAACAACAACTTGTCCATCACCAAATCCTTCTGCTGTTGCATCATCAAATACTTTGATGTAACCTTCATCCTTGTCAAATGGTAATAGTCCAGATGATCCGTAAGTTGGGTAACTTAGACCCAATACCTTTGCGGATAATCTATTTACTCCAGGACCACCAACCAATACAAGGTTCTTGGTTACTGAAGCTGGATCTGAAATTTCAGTATCCAACTTTGCTACAGCATTTGTGATTGGTACGACTTTCTTGACTGTTCCGCCAGTTGTTCCGCTACTTGTAGATGTTGTTGTTGCACCTATTGTTACATAAACCAAAGCTTCTGTTTGATCATCTGGATATGTTATTGTTAATTTATCTGGGCTGTTTGTGTATGTTGTTTTTTCTAGAATAACACCATATTTGGAGTGTTCTTCATAGTCATCTGTATCTCCAATTCTTAATAGAGTTACTGTATCTAATGCATCATCTACTTCTAGGTTTGCGTTTGCATCTACAGTACCATTTATGGCTCCTATATCTATTTCACTTGAAG
>JAFCEW010000025.1 GCA_017608955.1 Candidatus Aenigmatarchaeota archaeon
ATAAAAGATTATTTTGATAAAAACTTCGCTGATGTAAATGCAACTCTTGAAACACACGAAAAATTCATAGAAGGCAATTTTAACGTTCTTAAGTATATAGTTCTTCCTGCATTGAATGAATTAGATAGAGAAATAGAAGTCGCTTACCAGGATATCTCTTCTATTTCTGGTGACGTTGAGAGCGTTAATAAGCGCATGGAAGATAAAGAAGCTGAATGGCAACGCAGGTTTGACAACTTAAATGAAGAATATAACATATCTATGAATAGAATTGATGAAGAATTTGATACGATGGAAAAAAGCAATCAGGCAGACTTTGATAATGTATACGAAACAATACGGGAATATTTCCATCTAAGTGTGATTATAGCAGTAGTAATAGGAATAATAATATTCCTTCTAGGGCTGTTAATGGGATGCAAGATGGCTGCAAAGACCCGCTAAAAAACAGTTTCTTCTTTTCTTTTTTTCTTTTAGTTTGAGTTTAGTGCAGAAAAATAGTAAACTCTTTTTTTTAGAATTTCTATAAAGTAGCATAGTAGCAAAATAACAAATTTAATTAAAAAAGAAAAAATGCCAAAAGCAAATAAAACCAGAAACAAATAAAAAATTTATTTTTTAATTTTTTAAAAAAAAATAAAATGAAGGCGAATATATGAAAAAAAATATAATACCAAAAGGAATGCAGAAAATTTTTGACGCTGGATATAAACCAGTGTCAACAGAACCAAATGAAAAATAAAGTTAAAAAATTCTATTTTTAGTTTTTATTTTTTCTTTTTTATTATATTTATATATCATAATGAGATATATCAATAATATTTATATACTTATATATCTAAAAAAGATATATGAAAAAGAAGGAATCTGTATTAACTAATCTAACAAAATTATACACTCTAAGCCTTTTAAAAAAGAAAAGCAGACACGGATATGACCTAATAACCACATTTAGTGCTAGAACAGGAAAAAAACTAAGTCCTGGACAAATATATCCATTATTAGATCAAATGAAAAAAGATGGTTTATTAAGAGTTACAATAGAATTTCAAGGAGACAGAAAAAGAAAAGTCTATTCAATAACAGAAAAAGGTAAAAAATTGTATAACCATATATCAGATATAATAAAAGATATTATATCGTGATTTAGTGGAATGCGCTATTTGTGGGAAAAAAACAAATAAATTATTCAAAGCTATGATAGAAGGATCTGTTCAAGAAGTATGTGAATCATGTCTTAAATATGGTCAAAAAATAGAAGAGTCTCTTATCAGAGAGGAACCTATTATTAAAAAGTCTATTTTTTTAAATACAAAAGAGCCAGATTTGGAAGAAGATATCTTCTTAATAGAAAATTACGGCAGAATAATACAAGAAAAAAGAAAAAATATGGGACTAAACAGAAAAGAATTCGCAAAAAAAATAAATGAAAAGGAATCTATTATAAGAAGAATAGAATCTGAGGAAATGAAACCTGACAAATCTTTATTATACAAACTAGAAAAATTTCTTAATATCAATTTACAGGAAAAATATGAAAAAAGGAAATTTACTCCTAAAAAAATTAAAGGAGAATTAACTATAGGAGATATAATAGAAATAGAATAAATAGAAACAAATAAATAACTTGTTTCTAATCTAATCTTCAGATAATATGGGAATATTTTATGAATTAGAAAAGCAAGCAATAGAAATATTGGAACAAATTCCAGATAAGAGAAAATATGATGGTTTTTTTGATTATGAAATTAAAGATATACCTCAATTAATCCTTACTGCACTTTTAAACAAAGGTATTATTGAAATTAAAGAAATAGGAGATAGAATAACAGTTTACAAAATTAACAAAACTGAATATGAGAAATATTTAAATACTATTGAATCTACTGAAAATAAAGGAGATATAAGTGTTAAAGGTTAAAGGTGGATTAGTTCATAAGTGATTTATCTAATTCTATTTCTAAAATTAAGTCTATAAATTCAAAAAATAAAATAAATAGTGATTAATATGAAAAAAATACAGACTCCAAGAGGCACAAGAGATTTTTTGCCAGAAGAAATGATTAAAAGAGAGTTTGTAATAAATAAAATAAAACAAGTTTTTGAAAAATATGGATTTGATCCTTTGCAAACTCCTGCATTTGAATCATGGAGTCTTTTGTCAGCAAAACAAGGTGGTGGAGAGGAAATAAAAGAAGACATATATTATTTCAAAGACAAAGCTGGCAGAGAATTAGGATTAAGATTTGATTTAACTGTTCCTCTAGCAAGAGTTATAGCAAATAATCCACAATTAACAAAACCATTCAGAAGATATGCTATAGGAAGGGTATGGAGATATGATAGACCCCAAAAAGGAAGATATAGAGAATTCTGGCAGGCTGATGTGGATTCTGTAGGCAGCAAAGAAATGATTTCAGATGCAGAATTTATAGCAATTGATGTTGATGTATTCAGATCACTGGGATTCAAGAATTTTGTAGTTAGAATAAATAATAGAAAAGTTATAGAAGGCCTTCTAGAGATATGCAATATAGATAAAAACAAATATGATATTTTCAGAATTCTTGATAAATTAGAAAAAATTGGATTAGAAGAAGTAAAAAAAGAATTAAATAAACTTGGTGTAGATTCTAAAAAAATAATCGATTTTATATCTATAAGAGGAAAACCAGATAAAACAATTGAAAAAGCAAAAAAAATACTTAAAGATAGTAAAATAGGAACAGAAGGATTAAATGAACTCGAAGAGGTTATAAAATACTGTAAAATGTATGATATTATCGATTATGTTGAAATAGATTTTAGTATTGCAAGAGGGCTTAACTATTATACCGGAATTGTATATGAAACAACTATAAAAGGATTTGAAGGAATAGGAAGCGTTTGTTCTGGAGGGAGATATGATAAATTAGTAGAAATAGCTGGCGGCGAACGGATTCCAGGAGTTGGATTATCATTTGGCATAGAAAGAATAGTAGATATAATGAAAGAAAAAAATATCTTTGATTCTATTAAAACCAAAACAAAAGTCTTTATTGTATCTGTAAATAATAGTGTTAGAAAGGATTGTATTAAATTAGCCCAAGAATTAAGAAAAAATGGAATAAATGCTCAAATTGATATAATGGGAAGGAATATAAGAAAACAACTGGAATATGTAGATTCATTAGGAATTCCATATGCTATTATAGTTGGTCCAGAAGAAGTAAAGAAAAATAAATATAAACTAAAAGATATGAAGAAAGGAACAGAACAGGAATTAAGTCAGCAGAATATCCTAAATAAATTAAAGTAAGTTTTGCTTTATATTAGCATTCTTTTACCTGAATAAAATGCTTCTGAAAGAACCAAACCACATTTTCTACAAATAAGTCCGTCCTCAGTCCATTCTAAATTCTCACTACCGCATTCAGGACATCTTTTAGCTATTATGTGTACCACTAAAAATTTTGGTTTGTTATATTTAAATCCTTTACGTATGAGCAAAATAAATGAAATATAATAAAGAATTTAGAAAAGAAATTAATTTAAATACTAGATTTTGATTTTTGTAGATCTTTTCTTGATAGAAAGGCTTAAAAATTTTGTTTTTAGAAATTTATTTAATATTCACACATGAAAAAATCTAAAATTTAAGTCTAGTCCAATATAACAATAAATAAACTATTCTAAGAAGACTAGTGAAAGATTTTTGGTAGTGTGATTACTATTCTAAGTCTTAAATAAAAATCAAGGAGTGATGAAAAAATGGAAGAAATAATTATATGGAATATAATAACATGTGCTCTCTTGTATGCCGGAATTGGTGTTTGCTGTATAATACTGAGCAAAGAACGACGTGGCGAAGCTACTTTTGGACTATTGCTTGCTGTGATTCCTTGGTCACTTGCATTTTTATTAGTTAACAGTATATTAGAAATGACCAATCCTGAACTAGCTCAAAAATTGATGAATACAACAATTCTATTACTAGGGATTTGCTTTGTGATACTTTCAATAATATTAATATGGCTTATTTTGCATAGTAAACAAGTTAAAATAAAAAAATGGGGCGCGATAGCTACTATAATAATACTTTTTTTATATACTGGAACACTATTTTAGTAATATATACAATGATATACAATGCTATCTTAAATTTTCATTTTCTTTTTTATTTTATTTATATATCAATTAATGATATAATATTATAGAATTAAATATATTATAACTCAAAATCAATAATTTTATTTAACTGAAGTGTTGAAAATGAAACTCAAAAAAATCGTGTTGGATACCTCCATTATAATAGATGGAAAGATATCAGACATGCTTGAAAAGAATGAAATAGAAGACTTAGAAGAAATTATAATTCCTTTAGCTGCATTAGATGAATTGCAAGCTCAGGCATCCAAAGGGAGAGAACCTGGTTTTGTTGGTTTAGATGAAATTAAAAAACTAAGAAAAATTATAGAGGACAAAAAGATAACCTTAAGATTCACAGGAGAAAGACCAACAATGGAAGATATTAAACTTGCAAAATCTGGAAGATTAGATGCTATGATAAGAGATGTTGCAAAAGATGAAGGAGCAACTCTGGTAACAGCTGATTTTGTTCAAGCATTAGTAGCAGAAGCAGAAGGAGTCAATGTAGAACATATAGCACAGGAAATTACAAAAGAAAAATTAGAATTTGAAAAATATTTTACTCCTGATACGATGTCTATTCACTTGAAAGAAGATGTAGTTCCTCTAGCAAAGAGAGGAAAACCTGGAAATTTCAAACTACAGCAAATTGGCAAAGATAAAATAACAAGAGAAGAATTACAAAAAATGATTAATGAAATAGTAGAAGTTGCAAGAAGATCAGAAGATGCGTTTATAGAAGCTGAAACAGGTGGATCCTTGGTTGTCCAATTAGGGTTATATAGAATCGCTATTGCTAGACGCCCATTTTCAGATGGACTTGAAATGACAGTAGTCAGGCCAATTGTAAAATTATCACTAAAAGATTATAATCTATCCGAAAAATTAATTGAAAGGCTAAAGAAAAAGGCAGAAGGAATTTTGGTTTGTGGTCCACCTGGTGCTGGTAAAAGTTGCTTTGCTACAGGATTGGCAGAATTTTATTTAAATCAAGGGAAAATTGTCAAGACTTTGGAATCTCCAAGAGATCTTCAAGTAGGTCCTGAAATAACACAATATGGTCCTTTATCAGGTGATTTTGCAAAAACAGCTGATATTCTTTTGCTTGTCAGGCCTGATTATACAATATTTGATGAAATAAGGGAAGCAAAAAATTTTAAAACTTTTGCTGACATGAGGCTTGCAGGAGTCGGAATGATAGGTGTTGTTCATGCTTCTGAAGCAATTGATTCTATACAGCGTTTTATTGGAAAAATAGAATTAGGAATGATTCCCCATGTTGTAGATACAATTATATTCATTGATGCTGGTCAGATCAAAAATGTATATGAATTAAATCTTAAAGTAAAAGTTCCTACTGGTATGACAGAAGCTGATTTAACAAGACCTGTTGTTGAAGTAAGAGATTTTGAAACTGGAAAACTAGTATATGAAATCTATACATATGGAGAAGAAAACGTTGTTGTTCCAGTTGGCGAAAAAACTTTATCTCCACTCCAGAAATTAGCAAAAGAAAAAATAATAAATACAATTAGAAAATATGATCCTAATACAGAAGTTGAATTTTTATCTGATAATAGAGTCAGAATTAAAGTATCTAATAAAGTAGTCCCAAGGTTGATTGGCAGAAATGGTACAAATATATCAAAACTAGAAAAATCGCTTGGAATAAGCATTGATGTCCAGCCAAAAGTACCTAGTTTAGGCAGAGAAATCGACTTTATGTTTGAAGAATCAGGAAATTCTGTTATTTTAAGAGTAAATCCAAGATTTAAAGGGAAAAATGTAAATATCTATATTGATTCTGATTATTTACTTTCTGCTCAGATTGGAAAGAAAAATGAAATTAAAATCAGCAAAAAATCTAAATTAGGAGAAGAATTACTAAGGGCTTATATAGGCAAAAAGAATATTAGGGTTTTGGTTGATTAGAATTTAAATAATCTTTTATATGAGACATAGATTGCTGAGCAAAATATCCAGCGTAATTCATTAAAGCATCAGAAATTTCTGGTGTTCCTTTGCCTAAATAAAAATCATATCCTATTTCTTTCATAACAACACCTAAGCTGACAAGAAGAGGTGAGGTATATGATTTATCAGAAATTATTTTGCCTAATCTTGAAAGTGTATAGCCCATAAAAAAATGGGCAATTTTATCAGAGTATGGAATATTAAAATCATGAGTTAATAATAAAGTTGTTGTTCCAGCAATAATTAATTTTTTATCTAAAAGTTTTTTAAATAATTTTTTAGATTCAAGCATAGAACTTTAAACAGAAAATTACATTTTTAAATCTATTTTTTCTCTTCTTTAGGTTTTTCTTTTGTTTCTTCTTCCTTTTCTTCTTTTGATTTTTCTTTAATCTCTTGTTTCTTTTCTTCTTTTGGTTCTTCCTTAGATTTTTCTTCTTTTGGCTTCTCTTTTTTCTTTTCTTTTTCTTGTGTTAATTCTTCTGGAAATATAGCACCAAACATCTCTGCTTTTACTATTCCTTCATCAGTTTGTATAACTTTAATTCTTATTTTATTAGGAGGATTTTGGTTTCCGTGTTCCCATATTTTTTCAGTGATAGAAGATCCTATTTTGATTTTATTTTCATCTATTTTCATATGTCTTTCTAAAAATTTTCTAACAGCATAAGATGCTTTTTGACTCTTCTTCCATCTAGGTGCTTTCAAAAAT
>JAFCEW010000026.1 GCA_017608955.1 Candidatus Aenigmatarchaeota archaeon
TCAATACTAGCAAAAACTTCATCTTCATGTAAATAATTTTAGGATTGATTCTAATTAAGATTTCATATAATTCAATCATATTTTATTGTATCAACACCAACTATAAAATCAAAATCTCCTAAAACTATAATATCGTGTTCTGTGCCAAGATAGTTATATTTTATATAACTCAAAGTATCATTGCTTCCGGAAGTATATTTACCTTGTATATCTATTGCTATATTGGGCAATGGATACTCATAGCTCAAAAATGGATCTTGCGTTGTTTTGACAAGTATCTTAGCACCAGAGCTTGTTTCTTTTCTTATATTAGCATCTTCAGAATCAATTGTCAAATTAGTGACCTGAACCCAAATACCAGGAGATGATATTAAATCAACTTCAAAGTTTCTTCCTCCTATATTGTTTGGATAATTAATATCCATATTTGCAACTATAACTGCACTAGCATTTTCTGGTTCTGCTTTAATATCCTGTCCAGTATCATATAACTTTAAAATAGCATCAGATGTTTGTAAAGCAACTTGTTTTAATCCAGAATTTATATTTCTTTCTAAGGTTTTATTATAATAAGTATATATCATAGAAGTTAAAAGCGATAGAACAGTAAATCCAAATAAAATTATAAAAGCATATTCTACAAATTTTGATAATCCTTTCATAAATATTCTATTGTTTTTTAGGTTAGTAAAATTTTTATTAAGGTAAATCAAATTGTAATTGATGATATGAAAAAAGGTATTTCTCCTTTGATAGCAGCGGTAATTTTAATAGCAGCTACTATGAGTATTGCAGGTATTCTATCTTATTGGGCAAGCAGTTTTGTTCAACAAAGATTAACAGAAAGCGAAAATACAACAACAGTTGAACAGACACAATGCATAGGAGCCAAATTTAGAATCTATTCTACTGGTACATATAATAATGATACTGATACTTTACATGTAATTCTTGAAAATCAAAGGTCATTCGATATAACTCTAAAAGAACTTGATTTATTTTATCCTAATGATGAATTAAAGAAAATAAGTTTAAATGGCAGTGAAGTTCTAGAAAAAAATGCATTAAAATCATATAATTTTAATGTTACAACTGGTGATGATTTTTATAAAGGCCAAATAAGAACAACTTGCCCTGATGTTTATGTAGAATTTACAAACAATGCTGGAGTTATACAGCAGGTGTCTTAATGAAAAAAGGTATTAGCCCTTTTATTGCTGTTGTGCTTTTAGTAGCGTTTACATTATCAGTTGCAGCAATATTTGGTGGCTGGATAACTAGTTTTAGTAAATCAACATCACAAACAGTTGAAGAAAGGTCATCAGAAAGAATTGAATGTGCTTATGGTGGTATTGCATTAAATAATCTAATATATAATTCTACATCAGGAAATTTAACAGGTACTATAGAAAATACAGATGTTATTGTATTAGGAAATATAGACTTAGAAATCTTTTATGACAATTCAACAAAGCAAGAAATAGATTTAAATATAGAATTATCACCAGGCGAAAAAGATACTTTCAACCAAGCAATAGACAGTAATTATGATAAGGTTAGAGTATTTACAAATTGTTCTAATGTTAATGATGAAGTTAGCTCTGGAGATATTTCTACTGTAAGTTAAAGTGTAGCAATAGTATATGTTACTAAACCTATAACTAAAAGAAATAAACTATGTTTTATTCCAGCAGATAAGGCTCCCTCAGACATTTTTCCGATGACTAAACCAGCAAATAGTCCTTGCAAAATTATGAGATTCCTGAATATTGATTTATATTCTAATGCAATATCAGTAGATGTTGCTGTTCCTAATGTCAATTCTTTTACTGATATATTAGATAGAGTTGGCACAAGAAATCTTTGTAAACCTATTATGACACCTAAAAATACAAAAAAGATTATATAACCTGACATCAATTGAGAATTAACATATAATTTTCTTTCTTCTCTTAATCTCTCTATCTCGATTGTTGTTGTTGAAATAGCTTCAAATACATCTGTAAGATTTCCACCAAATCTATGACTTTCTATAATAGTTGATCCTATTCTCCCTATTAGAGGTGATTTAGTACTTCTTGTGAATTTCAGAAATGCTTTTCCAAATGGTATACCCCACTGTAATTGAGCATTTAATCTTTTAACATATGGGCTTAATTTGCCATAATCATTATTAGATATAGAATCTATCGCCTGCGGTAAAGTCATCCCAGCTCTTACTGTTTCCACTAAATCTCTCATAAATTGTGGAAATGAATCTTCTAATGCCTTTACTTTAGCAATTGCTGTATACCTAACCAAAGCAATAGGAACAATAAACATTATACAAGCCATCAAAAGAACTGAAGAAAATATGCTAGTGATATCTCTTAAGAAAAGAAAATCAAAAATTATAATTAAAGCTACTATTGTCCCGTTTACAATTATTAATTTTTTCATCCTATTGTCTATTTCCATTTCTTACATCTCCACTTGTGTTATTTCTAAAAATATTACAAATCCGACATTGACTATTGGAACAAGCAAATAAATACTCATTTTCATTAAATCTAAAATACCAAATCCACCTAACTGTGGTTGAATCATATTCATAACTGAAAATAATGCAATTATAAATAACGGAGCTGCAATTAATATTCCTGTATAAAATTCTGCGTATGCTGATAGTTGTTGTATATATTTTTGTCTTTTAATTCTCCATGTAAATAAAGCTTGCTCTCCAGCATTTTTTAAATATAATTTTAGATCACCACCACCTTCTATAGTACTAACAAAACCTAATAATAATTGTCTAAATTTTTCAGATGGAGTTCTTTTGGAAACTTCTCTCATAGCACTCATAGGATCCATACCAAATGTTTCCATATTTCTAACAATTTTCCCAAACTCATCTGCCAAGACACCATATTCTTTAAATTTAGCTAACATTTTAAAAATTACTGATGGTGGAATTCCAGATGCAGCAACAGAACCCATGTGAGCTACAGCAAATGGAAGATTTGTTTCTATATCTTTTTTTCTGTGAGCCACTCTTTGTGCTGGATAAAATATTCCAAATATAAATGTCACAACTGCTATCAAAACAGGTATGAATATAATTGAAAGTATTAACAAGAAAATATTCATTTTAATTATTGAAAATGCAATTAAAGACGTTAAAGTAATCAGACTAGCTATATATGCTATAAGTGTTGCAAATATCACAACAGAAGCATAATTTTTCACAGATAGAGCTATTCCTGATTTTACTATAGTTAATTCTAATGGCTTAAATATTTCTGGGTATTTATCATAAACAAAACTAAAATGTTTTATTGATATTCTTTTAAAAAATATAGGTATCATCAAAATTATTTTGTTTTTATGGTTTAATTAAATTTGAGTTTATTTTCCAGCAACAATTTTGAATCCGAATAAAGTTTCAATATCTTCTAATTCTGTTCTTTTTTCTTTCTTTTCTTCTTTTGATTCTTCTTCAATTGGCTCTTCAGGGGTTTCTTTCTCAGTTTCTTCTTGTTTTTCTTCTTTTATAATTCTCTCTTCAGCTTCTTTTTTTTCAATCTTTATTTTTGTTGTTCCTGTCTTAGATGGTTCTGGTAATGGTTTTATTGAACCAACTTTCTTTAATATTTTTTCAGGATTTTTATAATATTCATTTATTGTTTTACAAACATCTATATAATCTTCTATTCCATTTTTATGCATCCATTCAAGAATGGCTGCTCTTCTGGCTATTTCTTTCCATACCTCTTCTATTGTAGTTCCTTTGTTATGTGCTATTTTTTTCAAAAGATGACTATTTTTATTAAAAGTATATGTATCATGTTTTGGATCCCATTCTATTGTTCTGAATGTTTCAGCATCTAAAGTAGCTTGGTCAACGCTTATAATTTCATCCACTTCTTTAATTCTCCTTGCTGATTTTCCTTTTTCTTTGGCATGAATCATAATAACTATAGCGTCTAAACTTTCTACTAAACTAGCTGACAACTCTATAGGTGGAGTTGTTAATCTCTTAATAACAGTATCAACAGATCCTGCGTGGAATGTAGATAGTGATGGATGACCTGAACTCATACCCTGGAACATAACATATGCTTCCTTACCTCTAACCTCACCTACTATAACATAATCTGGATTTTGTCTGAAAGATCCTTTTAAAAGATCAAATAATGTTATTTCTCCATATTTTTCTCCTGTTGGCAATGGTATTCCAAAACCTAAACGAGTAACAGATGGAATCCAGTGTTCATGTGGCAATCTTAGTTCTCTTGTATCTTCTATCGAAACAATTTTAGATTCAGGAGGTATGAACATACTTATGGTGTTTAGAAATGATGTTTTTCCAGTTGCTACCCCACCTGAGACTAAAAGTGAAACTCCATTTTCAACTATATACCAAAAATATGCCATTGTTAATGGTGATGCTGTTTTTAGATCTATTTGATTAATAGGAGAAAATGGTTTTTCTGTGAATTTTCTTATAGAAAATGTTGGTCCTCTTGTTGCTACATCACCTGCTAATGTTGCATTTACTCTAGAGCCATCTGGCAAAGTTCCATCTAGAATAGGTTCTGCATAACTAACATATCTTCCACATCTCTCAGATAGTTTTACAACAAATTCTCTTAATGTTTCTAATTTATTAAAAACAACATTAGATTTCATTGATCCATATTTTCTATGAACAATATATATCGGAACTTCTAAACCATCACATCCTATATCTTCAATATAAGGATCTTGTAGTAATGGCTCTATTTCATTGAGGCCTATAAAGTTTCTATAAATATAGTACATCATTCTTGTGTATTGGCTAGGATTTAGATTTATTCCTAATTCTTTCAGGACTTTTTTTATTTGTTTTTCAAGATATTCTGTTGCTTTTCCTGAAGCCTTTATTGATGTTAATCCAACTTCTATCAGATCGATTAAAGAACTAGAAATTCTATTTAAAGTTTTTACCTCATCATCAGAAAGTTCTGGTTCTTGAACCGTATATTTTAATTGTTTTATTTGAGGATCCCATTTTATATGAGCATAAGCAAAAGGTGGAATAAGAGGATATTTTACATCTATTGTATGTATATCTTTAGGGACTGGCAATTCTATAAAATTTTTTATTTCAGTTAATTGAAACCCTGGTAGCTTTATTTCTTCTTTTTTTTCCTGCTCAATCTGTTCTTGTTTTTTTTCTTGAAGTTTTTTCCATAAAATTCCTTTTAATTGTCTTATATTTTCCACACCCATATTATCATTTAAACATATGACTTTTTTTAATAGATTTTGATTTATCTACAATATGATAAAATCTCGCACATTTTGGACATACTCTTATTTTTCTACTAAAGAGATGAAGCATTTTCTTGTCTATTTGTTTTCTTAATGTGGGGTCATTTATTCTAAATCCTTGATATGTCACAAATGTTTTCCATTTTGGTACTAATCTACCACATTTACCACATCTTACTGTTCCTTCATTTCCTCGTGTTTTTGTGTGCTTATAAGTTCTTTTATATGGTGCTGTTGATATTGGCAAAAAATCACCTTCTAATAATACATATTCTTTTTCTTTAATTAAAAAGTTAAATTATTAAATAAGATTTATATAGATGTGGTATTATGACATTTGAATACAAAGATCATGAAGCTGATATAGGCATTGTTGGCATTGGAAATACAATAAAACAGGCATTTGAACAAGGGGCAAAAGGAATGTTTAGTTTAATGTGTAATATTAAGAAAGTAGAAAAAAATGAACAAATAAATATAAAATGTAATGCACCTGATTATGAAACTTTATTTGTAGAATGGCTTAATGAATTACTTAGTAAAAAAGATCTAGAAAATATGTTTTTTTCAGAATTCAAAATAGAAAAAATTGAAAGAGTTAATGATGAATTAAAATTAACTGCAAAAGTATTTGGTGAAAAAATAAATATAAAAAAACATGAGCCAAAAATAGAAGTTAAAGCTGCTACATATTCAGGTCTGAAATTCAAACAAAAAGATGGAAAATATTATATTCAATGCGTGGTGGATGTATGATAGAAGAAATCAAAGTAAAGCAAGTTGAGCCATATGTATGGAAAATTCCACAAACTGGAAAAATGCTAGTCCCAGGAATAATATATGGAGATAAAGATATAATCGAACATTTATTAGAGGATGTAAGATTAGGTAAAGAATGGAATGCATTAAGACAAATAGTTAATGTTGCATGTTTGCCTGGTATTCAAAAAGCATCTTTAGCAATGGCAGATGTGCATCCCGGCTATGGATTTTGTATAGGTGGCGTTGGAGCATTTGATATAGAAACTGGTGTAATAAGTGTTGCTGGTGTAGGTTTTGATTGTAATTGTGGTGTTAGAACTCTTAAAACAAAT
>JAFCEW010000001.1 GCA_017608955.1 Candidatus Aenigmatarchaeota archaeon
CTTGGTAAATTTAGAAATCTTTCTGAAATTGAATATTTTTTTCTAAACATATAATAACATTTCGAAATTCTAGTTTAAATTACTTAGACAAGTTTTTCCTTTTCAAAATATTCTCTTAGGAAAATTCCAAAACTTTTATTTCTATTCATAAATTTTTTAATTTCTTTTAAATCTAGTATTTCAAATTTCTTTGATATTTCTTTTGCTATATAGTTTGGGATTCCTTTGGCTTCAAGTGATTTTCTATTATCCTTTAATGTATCTCTCAATTTTTCTTCAGCATTTCTCCATGGACGTCTTATTTCAACACACCAATTATTTCCTTCTATATACGGACCATTAATAGCTAATTTTCTATATTTATGAATAAAATTAGCACAGTTTTTTACATCAAAAACACAAGGACCAATTTTCTTATTTATTTTTGGTAATTTACTAACTTCAAATTCAAGCAATATACCAGCATTTTCTTTGTCAGTCCAGTATAGAAAATTCATATTCTTTCATTATGTTTTCCAATCTTTTGGCCATTTTTTCTAATTGGGGATATAAAATATCATCAACAACATCTGGTTTTTTGAATTTTATAAAAAGGATTTCAGTCCCTCTTTCTTCAATAATTGTATTTAATTCTTCTATCAATAATGGTTTTAATTCCTTTTTGAAAAATAAACTTCTTTTTTCTATTTGTAGAAATTCTCTTGCAATCTTCTTAAAATTATAGAAATTTTTCGCTGAAATTGCTGCAGCAGCATTTCTTCTTTTATCAACAGGATCAATTACTATAAGTATATCATTTTTAAATTTCTTTCTTAACAAATCATATTGCTCTTTTTTCCAATAATTTTCTATATCAATTATTTCTCCTGGTCTCCAATTTAGAATATTTTTTAAAATATTTTCAAAATTCCCATATTTCATTGCTAAAATTTCGCATATATAACCAGAGAAACCTTGAGTTTTTGCATCAGCACCATATATATTATTAGCTTGAAGGAATTGCTTTAGAAGTCTCACATCATCTGAATATTTTTTTGGAAAATTTTCATTGAGATATTTTACATGAAATGGAGTTCTATCAACAGCAGATTTTATTTTTTCACCGGATTCTACTTTATAACAAGGAACTATATCTACATCGACACTCCTGACAGTACCTCTCACATAAGGATGCTGAGCATATTGTAATTTCCATTTGCCATTTAATTTTTCAATAACTTTTTTTCCTATACTTAATCCTATCTTTTCTAATTTATTTTCTGGTAGGTTTTCTGGAAAAATAATAAAAACATCGAATTCATTTTTTGTTGGTAACCATGTATCTCTTGTTAAAGAACCAGCTATTATGCCATGAGCATTATATTTTTTTGCTTCTTGATTTGTTATTTCTAGAAATGTCTCACTTAATTTTTTAATTTTTCTTTCTTGTTCTTCGGATGGTTTTATTTCTTTTAATATATTTTCAAGGATTTTCTTCATATCATATATTTTTATTTAAAAACTATAAAACTTTTGAAACATATGGACCATCAGGTTTATATCCAAATTTGTAATAATATTTTCTTACTCCAACACCACTTATAATAACCATTTTTTTCATTCCATTCTTTTTTGCAATTTTTTCAGCTTCTTTTAGTAATTTTTCGCCATATCCTTTATGTTGCCATGCCATTTCTTTAATATCACCAATAGGAACAGCAGGACCATAAATATGCAACTCTCTTATAAGACCAGTCTTTTCATCAATTTCTTTTCTGAATGGTTTGAATGGTATACGTAAACGTATGAATCCAATCAAAATATCGTTCTTAGTATCTTCAAAACTTAGAAATATTTCTTTGCCACCAGAAGCTTCATAATCTGTTCTTAATAATTTCACATTTTCTGGTTTGATTCCTTTTTTCATTTTATGTCCAACTTCTCTATAACGAATTTCTTTTATTTTAATTTCTCTTTTTTCACATTCCTTTTCCACTAATTCTCTTAGATTACTTTTTTTAATTCCAGCTTCAACTTTAGTAGTTGGTATATCTCTCTGAACTCTAATAACACGGCAATATTTTGGTATATATTTCATGGCTTCTGCTAATAAATCAATTCCATCTTTTGTTTCTAATGGTTTGTATTTTTTATTCTTCCACATATCATATAATTCAGTTCCTTTTACAACAAGAGTTGGATATATTTTTAATGAATCTGGTCGAAAATCAGGATTTTCAAATATTATTTTGAATTGTTCTATGTCTTGTTCTATTGATACTCTGGGAAGTCCAGGCATTATATGATAAGTACATTTTAAGCAAGAATCTTTAACTAATTGGGTTGCTTTTATCGAATCAAATACATTATGACCTCGTTTAATTTTTTTTAAAACATCAGGATATATTGATTGAACGCCAATTTCAACTCTTGTAATACCCAACTTAAGCATTTGATTTATATGTTTTTCAAAACAATAATCTGCTCTTGTTTCTAATGTCATCCCAATACATCTATGTTTAGAATTTTCATTTAATTTCTTAGCTTGTGTTAATGTCTTTGAGTTTTTTTCATTCAATGCATCAAATATTCTTTTTACAAACCAGTTTTGGTATTTTTTATCTAAAGCAAGAAAAGTTCCACCCAATATTATTATTTCTATTTTATCAGTAGGGTGTCCGGTCAATTTATATTGGTTTAATCTATCTTTTGTTTGTAAATAAGGATCATAATTATTTCTTATTCCTCTTTGGACAGCAGGCTCTAGGCCTGTATAACTCTGAGGAGCATTTTTGCCTTTTGGACAATAAATACAATTTCCAGGGCATTCTCTTGGCTCAGCCACGACAGTTATAACAGAAACACCAGACATAGATCTGCTAGGTTTGGTTATTAAAAATCTCTTTAGAATTTTTTCTTCTTTTTCATCACATTCTTGTAAAATTTGTATTTTTGTCGGAATTTTTCTTATCTTTTCTTTTTTCGATACATATTTTAATATTTTTTCGAATTTTTTTTCTGTTAAATTGTCGGTTTTTAAGGCTTGTTCTATTATTTTTCTACAAATTTTTTTGTTTTCCATATCAATCATAATTTATTTACTACTGTATAGTAAATATTTATATACTAGTGCTACTATTAGGTAAATAGTGCTTTTATGGATATACAAGATATACATAAATTAAGGTTTTACCAAGAAGAATTATTTGAAACTAAGAATAAATTATTTACTTGTAAGAACATAAAACAAGTTAAATTTTTACAAAATAGAATAGAGTTTTTACAAAGTAAAATTGAAGAAATCCAAAATAATGGTAGGAAACAATTATAAGCTAATATCACTACTATCTTTTGCTGTAACCCATGCATTCATTGTTAATGATCTCGAAATTCCTTTTATTTTGACTATATAATCTGTTAATATATTTCCTATTTCTTTGATATCTTTACCTCTAATTTTTATAAGTAAATCCCATTGCCCTGTAATTATATGGACTTCCATAACACCAGGTATTAAAGCTAGTTGTTTAGCTATTTCTTTTAATGATACTGACATTTTATTTTCAACATCATATCTAACTCTTAGAAAAATAAAAGCAACTATTGGCTTATTGACTTTTTCTGGGTCAATTACAGCCTTATATTTTTTTATTACGCCTTCTTTTTCTAATTTTTTCTTCCTGTCATATATAGTTGTTATAGCCATATTCAATTTTCTTGATAACTTCCTAAGACTTTGTGTTGAATCCTTTTGCAATTCTCTTAATAATGACAAATCTTTTTTCGTTAAATTCATATAATTACCGAAAATTTTTCAATAATTAATTACAATATAAACATAAAATTATAAGTTTTTCGGTTTTGTATCAATCATCTTTATATCTTAATTGTTTCTATAATACGCCAGTTGGTGTTAAAAGTGTGTGAGCAAATTAAAATCCCAGGAATAAAAACTAAAATTCTAGTTGATATAGCAAGTCTGGGAAAGGTTAGATGTGTCAGTTGCGGTTGCTTAGTAAATGAAATAATAGAAAAAAATGGTTTTATTGGCTGTAAAAATTGTCTTTATTAAAAATGTTTTGAGAGGTGAAAACACACATGGATGGTACATGGCATTTACGTCATAAAGAGATTAAATACGGTGTTTGTTCATTTTGTGGAAAATTATTTGATGAAAGAGAACTCATAAGAAACGGAAATACATTTTCATGCCATAAATGTGCTGGAATAGAGTAGCTCACACACTCTACATTTCTTTTGACTAGATGGTTCTCCGCATATTTCACATGTTCTAATTTTTTCTTGCTTAAATTTATCTTTTATAAATGGCTTTATTTTATATGCTGATTGAAGAAGACTATTTTTTATGCCAGGTGATGTTTTTTCTAAATTATTTAAAAATTTTATAGTATTTCCTCTTAATGGATCATCATAACTATATGGACATTTTTTTTGCGTGGATGAAATTTTATTTAGTTTAGCATATAATTTAGATTCTTCCTCTGGTATTTCTATAAGTGGTTTTATTCTTGGAACAAATTTTTTATGTCTTGATAATATTGGCATTGGACCTACTCTTGCAAGTCTTAATAGATCACCACGAATCATATTCATTATAATAGTTTGTGTTTCATCATCTAGATTGTGTCCTGTTGCTAATTTAGTTGCTTTTAATTCTCTGGCTTTTTTATTTAGAATATATCGTCTTAATATTCCGCAACTTCCACAAAAACCAGTCTTCATCTTTCTTTTTAAATCATCAACAGTTATTCCAAATTCATCTTTGAAAGAAAAAATATAATGATCAATATTTAGTTGTTTACATAATTTTTTAGTTTTTTTTAACATTTCATTTGATCTTAATTTTATTCCTTGATCTATTGTTATTGCAAATAATTCTATATTTGGATTATTCTTAAAAATCTTGTTTAATATAATGAGAAGGGTTGAAGAATCTTTTCCTCCTGAGAATGCAATAGCAATTCTATCACCATTTTTTATTAGTTTATTTTGTGATATTGTTCTTTTCACTTTTTTTTCTATATTTTTTATAAAATGATTTTTACAATAGTAGTTTCCTTCATTCCGTCTATAATATACTGACTTATTTTTACAGAAAGAACATCTCATATAATACACCAAATATTTCCAACTTTGTCTGTGCCATTTTTTCTTTTACTATCATATGATATTTTTTTTGGTTTTATTTTAGCTGATTTTAGATCAGATTTTAATTCTTCCATAGTATATAGATGGTAAAATCTTTTAAGTTTCTTCCCATAATAATTCCAATTTACATATTTATCTTCACTATCACCTTTCCACACAGAGAATAAAATATCTTTTTTACAGATTCTTTTTAATTCTTTCAAGGATTTTAGTCTCATTTCCTTTGTTGGTAAATTTGAAAATGTTCTAATATAAATTGAATAATTAAAAGAGTTTTTCTTAAATGGTAATTCATATACATTTGCTAAAACAAAATCCATTTTAAATTTTTTCTTTTCCAAAAATTTTTTTGCTTGTTTTATCATTGAACTTGAAAAATCAACACCAACACACCTACAATTATTCTCTAAAAATGGGATAGATTGTCTGCAGTTTCCACAACCAAGATCTAATATTAAACCTTTCTTATTTTCAGCAAATTCAACAACTTCCTTTTCTGGTTTGTTTCTTAGGTTTGTCCAAGAATCAGCTATAGTATCATAAACTTTTCTCAAGTTTTTTATTTCTTTTTTTGGATTTATCATTTTCTTTCACATCAATATCTTTTGTTAACACAAAAGTTCCAATATAACCACAATTTCTGCATTTATAACTTCCAATTTGCGGAATATATAGAATTATATCTGGTGATTCACATTCAGGACATATTTTTATTTTCATAATAGCCCGGGAAGGATTCGAACCTTCGTCGGCGGGTCCAAAGCCCGCTATGCTTAACCACTACACCACCGGGCTAAATTTTAAGCATTATCTGGATATTTTCTTTTTGCTTTAATCCTTTCTTTCTTTTCTATTATTTGTCTTTCCAAATCATTTTTTATTTGATCTATTATATCTAATATTTCATATCCCTGTTTTTCACTTCTGAATAAACCATATTGAGTGTCAATATTGACTATTACTTCAAACAAATGTTCTTCTCCACTCTTTGGCTTTGTTTGTATTACAACTTTAAAATTTTTTAAAGTATTAATATTAAAAATCCTGTTGTATTTTTCTTTGACATCACCTAATGCCTCTTCAATTTTATTTATTGTAAATTCATCAAAACACTCTTTTCCTATAATATTTATTTTATCCATATAATCACCTTAATATTATGACTCATGATAAAATTTAAGTATTTTCAAGAACTTTATTAAATTTAACATACAAACATTTTATAGGTTTTGAGAATGAAAATGCTGTTAATACATTCAGATTATCTGAAATATAAACCAACAAAAAAAGCATTGAAAAACATTAAAGATGTTGATAAAAAAGAATTAAAATTTGAAAATGCTTTAGTTGTGTTTGCATGTTCTGAACGAAGTGATGAAAAAAATATTAAAAGAATTGTTGAAAAATCTGTAAAAGAAATAGAAAATAAACTGAATGAAGTAAAAGCAAAAAAAATTATAATTTATCCTTATGCACATTTAAGTTCTGACTTAGCAAAACCATATGTGGCTGAAAAAGTATTGAAAGAACTAGGAAAGGAATTAGAAAAAAGAAAATTACCATATCATATTTCACCTTTTGGTTGGTATAAATCATTTGAAATAAAATGTATTGGTCATCCTTTATCAGAAGCATTCAAAGAAATAAGAATAGGTGAAGAAAAAGAGGAAGAAATAGTTTCAAAAGCTCTAAAAGAAGAAGAAAAAATTATATCACATTGGTTCATCATGAAGCCAGACGGAGAAATGATTCCTATAAAGATAGATAATGGAAAAATTTCTGGTGATTTTGATTTCAAAAATTTTGAAAATCTAAAAAAATTTGCAATATATGAAATGGCAAAAAGTAGGGAAGTAAAAAAACTACCAGTTCATATAAAAATGATGAGAGATTTAGAATTAGCAGATTATGAAAGTGCAAGTGATTCTGGTAATCTAAGATTTTATCCAAATGGAAGACTGATAAAATCTCTATTAGAGCAGTTTGTAACAAGAAAAGTTATAGATTATGGAGCAATGGAAATTGAAAGTCCATTGATGTATAGTATTACTCATCCAGCAGCAGTTGCTTATTTAAATAAATTTCCAGCAAGACAATATATTATAAAATCTGGTGATAAAGAATTTTTCTTACGTTTTGCTGCTTGTTTTGGTCAGTTTTGTATGGCTAATAATATGAATATTTCATATAAAGATCTTCCAATAAGATTATATGAATTGACAAGATATAGTTTCAGAAGAGAGAGAAAAAGTGAATTAGCAGGATTAAGAAGATTGAGAGCATTTACTATGCCAGATGTTCATGCATTTTGCGCAGATCTACCTCAAGCAATGAAAGAATTTGAGAGAAGATTCAAATTGTCTCAAGGAATTATTAATGATATTGGATTCAAAAAAGAAGATTATGAATTAGCTATAAGATTTACTAAAGATTTTTACAATGAGCATAAAGATTTTATAAAGCTTTTAATGAAATTACATGGAAAGCCAGCAATAATAGAAATGTGGGATAAGAGGGCATTCTATTTTATTTTAAAATATGAATTTAATGTAGTTGATGCATCAAACAAGGCTTCAGCCCTTTCAACAGATCAAATAGATATTGAAAATGCAAAAAGATATGGAATTACTTATATTGATAAGGATAATAAAAAGAAAAATCCAATAATTCTTCATTGTTCTCCAAGTGGTGCAATCGAGAGAGTTATATATGCTTTATTAGAAAAGGCATATATCAAACAAAAGAACGGAGAGGTGCCAGAATTTCCATTATGGCTTTCACCAGTTCAAATTAGAATAATTCCTGTTTCTGATAAATTCATAAAACCATCAGAAGAATTAATGAAAAAATTTGAAGAACATAATATACGAGTCGATATTGATGATAGAGCATTAACTGTCCAAAAAAGAATTAGAGAAGCTGAGCTTGATTGGGTAAATTTAATAATTGTTTTTGGTGAAAAAGAAAATGAAAGTAAAAAGCTAATGGTCAGGATTCATAAAACAAAAGAAATTAAAACAATGAGTTTTGATGAAATTGTTAAATATATTACTGATAAAACAAAAAGATATCCATTTATTCCATTATCTTTACCTAAATTACTTTCAAAAAGACCAATATTTGTTGGATAAATAAATCTATCCTTTAGAGAACAAATTACTAGCTTAATTCAATTTGCTTTTTTTGTGAATGGAGAAGATTTTCCCCATACTAAATTGAATAATGGTTCAATCATATTTTTTGCTGTATATTCTGATTTTGTCCAAAGCATCATTTCTTGTGTGGATTGTTTTTCATCAGACAATCCCATCATTAATTGTTTGCCATCAACCACACAGAATTTTCCTGAAAATGGAATTGTATCTTCTGTTATATTTCTCATTTCAGCTATAGCAGATAAAGCTTTTATCGCCTGTTCAGGACTTTTTTTAAGATTTGATGCTATTCTTATTTTCACACCACTCTTTTTTAATTTTTTAAGCGTTGCTAAATGGTTTTCAAACAATTGATTAATTCCAGATGGTGTTGTTACTATATTTACAGATGATGATGCATTTTTTAGCATATTATCCATTTGTTGTATTACAGAATATTTTCCTTTTAGTGCTCCTGTCAGATCTTCTGGAGAAATTAATTGCATTCCACCTTCATATATAGATTTTAATTCTTGCATTATTTTAGAATTTTTTATTTTATCTATTCTTTCTTCCATTAATTTTAATTTTTCTCTTTCTCTATCCTTTACTTTTTCAAATGCATCCTCTGGTGATATTGCTACATATTTTAATGGTTTTGATGGTTGAATTATCACAAATCCTTTCTTTGAAAGAGTCTCTAAAACATCATATGTTCTTGATCTAGGAACATTTGTCATAGATGATAACTCTCCTGCAGTTGCTGTTCCTCTGGTTAAAAGTGCTACCCATAACTTTCTTTCATATAAATTTAGACCTATACCGCGAAGAGCATCCATTAATTCAGACGAGCCTAACATTTTTATTCCTCTTGTATTACTTATTAGTGATTGACTTTTTAAAGATTTTATATATTACTTTACATTTTTATTTAAGTTTTATTTCTATCAAGAATTAAATAATTTGTTATTTTTTCATAAATTGTTGCTTGTAAAGTTTATTTATTCTGTCCTTTGTATCTACTTCTTCAATATCTTTATCTGGCCTAAATCTTATTAAACGTGGAAAACGAAGAGCAAATCCAGATTCATATTTAGGAGATTTTTGTATTTCTTCATAAGCAACTTCTATAACAATTTTTGGTTTTAATCTCACTTTTGTTCCTTTTGATTCGATTATAAGTTTTTCTAGTTTTTTTGTTAATTCTTTAAATTGTTCATCTTTTAATCCTGTTCCTAGTTTCCCACATGCTAAAAATTTACCAGTGTTTGGTTCTCTGCATGCAATTTTAAATGAACTTAACCAATTGCTTCTTTTTCCCTTTCCCCATTCAGCTGATACAATAACCAAATCCAAACTTTCCATCACAGGCTTTACTTTTGTCCATTGTCCTACTCTTCTCCCAGGTTTGTATTTTGCTTGAGAATTTTTTACCATTAATCCTTCCTGATTTGCTTTTAATGATTCTTCATAGAATTTTTGTGCCTTTTTAATATCTTTAGTAACTAATTGTTTAGCAAGTTCAAATTTGTTAGGGATAATTTTTATGATATTTTCTAATATTTTTCTTCTATTTTCAAATTTTTCATCAAATAATATTTTTCCATCTACATATACAACATCAAATAAATGCATCTGAACTGGTATCTTTTTTACCATTTTTTCTATATCATATTTTCTTTGAATTCTTTTAGATAATTCTTGAAATGGTATTGGTCTATTTGTTTCATGATCTATACCTATAGTCTCACCTTCTACTAAACATTCTTTTACTTTTATCGCTTTTTTGGAATATTCTACTAAATCAGGAAATTGTTTTGTAACATCTTCTAGTCTTCTTGTAAACAACCAAATCTTATCATTTTTTTTATGAATTTGTATTCTTAGACCATCATACTTATATTCTAAAGCTGGCTTTTCATATGATTCCAAAGCTTTTTCTAATGTTGGTGCTTTTTCTCCGAGCATAACCATGATAGGTTTTCCTAATTGTATTTTTACTTTTTTTAATCCTCTTTCTCCTTGTTCTTTTGCTATTTTTGCTATTTCTCCATAATTTGCATTTAGAAACCATGCATTTTCAACAGCTTTAGGGTCAACATTAAATGCTTTTGCTATAGAATCTCTTATTATTCCTTCTGCAACGCCTATTCTTAATGTCTCTAAAATAGTTCTTACTATATATCTCGCTTCTTTTGGTTTAGCAGATGCTAGAAGTTCTGTAATAAGATTTAGTTTTCTTTCCTGTGAACCTGTCCCAACTATTTTTGATAATTTTTGTATATTTTCATAAACATTTTCAATGGTTAGAGACTTTTGTGATAAAGTCCTTTGTTTTTTTAATTTTATACAATCTTCTGCAACCAGCCCCAGATCGCCTAAATCTTTTCATTTATTGTTGATCTCACTTTCTGAAATACCAGTTGATTTTGATATTGCTTTAATCATCATTTGATTTGCTATTCCAGTTTTTTCTTCTGAATATGAAGGAAATATTTTTCCAGAAACCAATAGAATAACTTGGGGCAAAATATCAGTTGGTATTTTTTTAATTAGTCCAGAAAGAATTTCTGTTTTTTTTATTTTACCAGATTCTTTTTCTAATTTTTCATACGTTTCAGCTAATATCGAATATTTCATACAATAATCATTTCAAAATCTTAAGATTTAATATTTTATTATTATAAAAATCCAACAGATATATATGGAAACATTGGAATGCATTAAAACAAGAAGATCGATTAGAACCTATGATAGAAAAGATGTTCCTACTGATTTAATAGAAAAAATATTAGAATATGGAACAATGGCTCCATCTACTGGCAACACACAGCCATGGGAATTTATTGTTGTGAAAGATAGAGAAATTAAAAATAAATTATTTGATGCTTCATTAAAACAAGAACATGTTAGAGATGCGCCAGTTCTTATAATAGTATGCGCTGATATAGAAAAAGCCAAACAAAGATATAAAGAAAGAGGGGAAAAATTGTATTCTATCCAAAATACAGCAGCATGTATTCAAAACATACTTCTGGCTGCACATGATCTTGGACTAGGGACATGCTGGGTTGGTGCGTTTGAAGAAAAAGAAGTATCAACTATATTAGAAATACCAAAAAGACTCAGACCAGTTGCAATAATAACTTTAGGATTTCCATTAGAATATGAAAAGCCAAGAAAAATAGAACGGATTCCATACAGAAATATTACTTGGGTAGAAAAATATGGAAAGACATGGGAATTCAAACCAAGGCCTTTAGATATTCAAGTAAAAGATTGGCAAAAAAGATTATCAGAATTAGAAAAAAAATTAGAAAAATCAAAAGAGCAACCTATAAGTGAAGAAAAAGAATCGTTTTCAGAAAAATTCAGAAGAATAATAAAAAATATAACAAAATAAACAAACATTAATTTAAAAAAAATAATATAATTATAGGTGTTAAATTGAAAAATAAAATATTTTTTTCTATTATAATTTTGTTATTAATCCCAATTTTTGCTAATGCAAATAATATAGAAATCGTAACCCCAGGAACAACAAATGTCTATACAGTTTAATCAAACGAAGTTCAGATTTTGCTAAAAAATACTGGATCTGTAACAGATACATTTTATTTTTCAGTATGGCCAGTTAATTGGGCAAGTCTTGAAAAATATTGGATTTCTTTGAACCCAGGAGAAACAGAAACAGTATATCTTAATATAATTCCACCTATAGATACTAAAGAAGGAATACAGATATTCAAGTTTACTGTATCTTCACTTGAGACAGGAGATGTTGTTACAAAAGAATTATATTTGAATGTTAAGAGAACAGCTGATATTTATATTTCTGATATAAACTTAAATAAGCAAATTTTAGATCCTGGAGAGACTTTGGTTATAGAACCTATCATAAAAAATATTAATCCAAGTGAAACAAAAAATCTTTATGTAACAACAGAAATTTTAAAAAATGATTTAGTAGCTCAAAAGTTTGATGATTTTATTATTGTAAAACCGGATTCTTTTAAAAAGATATCACATAATTTTGATATAAATTTAAAAACTACTCCTGGAAACTATAAAATAAAAGTTATATTAAAAGATGAATCAGGTAAAATATTACATGAAAAACAGAATTATTTTAAAATAAATTCTATATCTAGGGTTGAAAAAACTAAAGAAGTTAAAAATAGACTTTTTTATAGTTCAGTTATAATAAAAATAGAAAATAAAGGAAATGTAAAAGTTACTAATTTTTATGTAACAGAATCTTTACCTTCCTTTTCCAAGAGTTTCTTTTATCCTAATATAGAGCCAGATTTCAAAGAAATACAAAACAATAGAATAATATATAAATGGTTTATAGAATCTTTGGGTCCAGGGGATATATTAGAAATAAAATATGAATTAAGATTTACTAATGTTATACTAGGAGCTTTGTTTATTATTATATTAATCTCATTGATTAGTTGGAAATTCTTTAGACCAAAGCTAATAAAAAGATATATTGGTCTTTTCAGAGGACAAGAAGAAGTAAAAGTTTCGTTATCTTTTAAAAATAAAGAAAGAAAAGAAATCAAAAATGTTATTGTAAAAGATTTTATTCCAGGAATAGCAAAATTAATTCCAGAATATGATACATTAATACCAAAAGTAAAAAGAAAGGAAGATGGAACAGAACTAACATGGAAAGTAAAAAGTATAAAACCAAAAGAAGAAAGAGTTTTTACTTATAAAATAAAGCCAATAATTGGAATAACAGGAGATCTAAAATTACCAAAGGCATCATTTATGTATGAAACCAAGAAAGGTAAAAAGAGAAGAGTTTGTTCAAAGAGTCTTATTATAAAAGGAAAACTTAAGTAAATTGTTAAGTAGATAGTTTTTTATATTATTTCTTGGATTTATTAATAAACCCCCTGTAGCTCAATGGTAGAGCACACGGCTGTAGACAAGTACTCTATGTACTTGACACCAGTATGTGTTCGTGGAAACCGTGGGGTTGCTGGTTCAAATCCGGACGGGGGGATTAAACAAAAGTATTTAAATTTTTAAAACAAACAATCTGAGTATTGAGCAAAATTTAAATAGTTAATGGTTATTAATATTTAGAGGTTGGCGACCAAAGCGAAGAGGAAATACCCGTTCCCATTTCGAACACGGCAGTCAAGCTCTTCAGCGATCTGAGCAGTACTGCTTTCGAGCGGGAAATTCAGGGCGTTGCCAACTATTTTAATTTAATGGTGATTGCTTATTGATCAAAAAAACAACACATTTTTCTTTAATTAATTCATATATTTTTTTATCATGCCCTGGTGATGTAGTCCGGTCTAATTATTATATTTATAAAAAAATAAGGCCAAGCATATGGGACTGTCACTCCCATCACAGGGGTTCAAATCCCCTCCAGGGCGCTAAAAGGTGAGAAATTGAAAGAAAAACATATTGATATATTGCATCATACTCTTGTTCCCAAACACACTATTTTATCAGAACAAGAAAAACAAGAGATAATAAATAAATATCAAATAAAAAAACTCTCACAATTTCCTAGAATTTTGAAATCAGATCCTATTATTAAATTAATAGGTGCTAAACCAGGGGATCTAATAAAGATCGAAAGAGAAAATTCGGATTATTATAGAGTGGTTGTAGAGGATTAATATGGAAAACTATAAAAGACTTTTAAAGTCATTTGTGAGTGAAAAGGGGTTTATTAAGTTTCAAATAGATTCATATAATAATTTTGTTGAAAGAAAAATACCAGAAATACTGAAACAAATAAAAGAAATAAAACCAGATGTTCCTGATTTAGGAGAATTCAAAATTAAAATTGGAAGATTTAGATTAGGAGAGCCATCAATAAAAGAAGCAGATGGATCTCTTAGAAATATTTTACCAATGGAAGCAAGAATAAGAAATCTTACTTATGCTGCACCAATGTATGTTGAAATGACACCTGTTCTGAACAAAATAGAATCTGAAACTATATGGGTAAATTTTGGTGACCTCCCAATAATGATAAAATCCAAATATTGTTCACTCAATGGAATGTCAAGAGAACAACTTATAGAAGCAGGCGAAGATCCAGATGATCCAGGTGGTTACTTCATTATAAATGGAACAGAAAGAGTTCTTGTATTATTGGAAGAAATTTCTCCAAATAGGATTATTGTTGAAAAATCAAATATAGCTAATGTAACAGAAACAGCAAGAATACATTCTGAAAAAGACAGATATGTGCAAAGACATACTTTAGAAAGAAAAACAGATGGAATAGTAAGAATAAATTTTGCAAATATAAACAGTTTGCCTATCATTATTTTATTGAGAGCGCTTGGATTAAAATCAGATAAAGATATTATTTCTACTATATCTTCAGATCCAGAAGTTCAAGATGAATTTTATCCTAATTTATTTGAAACTGAATCTTCCAATTCAAAAGAAGCTTTGGATGAGATAGGAAGAAAATTAAGAATACCACAAAAGGAATATAGAAATGAAAGAGTTTCAAGACTTATAGATAAATATCTCCTTCCTCATTTAGGTCAAGATACAAAAAATAGATTAGATAAGGCATTCTTCTTAGCAAAAGCAGTTGATAAACTTTTGAAATTGCATTTAAGAAAAATACCACAAGATGATCTAGACAATTATGCAAATAAAAGATTAAGATTATCTGAAGATTTACTTGAAGTATTATTTAGATCAATTTTATTAGGAAAATGGGGACTTATAACAAGAATAACATATAATTATCAAAAATTAACAAAAAGAGGAAGATTTCCACCATTACCTGCCATAGTTGAATCAAATGTTTTGACAAATCAAATAATTTCTGCATTAGCTATAGGTTCATGGGTAGGGGGAAGAACAGGTGTTTCACAAAGATTGGAAAGAGGAAGTTTTGTTAAAAGTATTTCACATGTAAGAAATATACTCTCGCCTTTAACATCAACACAAGAACATTTCAAAGCAAGGGAATTACATCCAACACACTGGGGAAGAATAGATCCATCTCAAACACCAGAAGGAGCAACAATTGGATTAAGAAAATATCTAGCATCTATGGCAAGCATAACTACAGGCATTCCAACTAAAGAAAAAAATAATTTAATCAATATAATTAAAAAAACAGAGGGAATGAAAAATGAGTGATATATTCATAGATGGAAAATATATAGCAGCAACAAAAAATCCAGAGAAATTAATAAATATAATAAAAGAAAAAAGAAGAAGAGGAGAAATACCTAATGAAGTTAATGTTACATATTTAAAACATATAGATGCTTTAAAAATTCTTACTGATAGTGGAAGATTAAGGAGACCTTTAATAATTGTTGAGGATGGTAAGCCAAAACTTACAAAAGAACATCTTGAAAAAATAAGAAAAAATAAGTTAACATGGACAGATCTAATAAATCAAGGCATTATAGAATATCTTGATGCTGAGGAAGAAGAAAATGCCTATATTGCATTAAATGAAAATGATATTACAAAAGAACATACTCATTTAGAAATAGATCCTTTAGTTATTTTAGGTATATCAACATCATTTGCACCTTTTATTGAATTTAACAGAGGAGATAGAGTAAATTATGGAGCAAAGATGATTGGGCAGGCTATAGGAATATATGCTTTAAATTATCTAAAAAGAGTTGATACAAAAACAAATATTATGATTTATCCACAAAATCCTTTGGTTAAAACACATATGTATGATATATTAAATTATGAAAATCATCCTAGTGGACAAAACATTACAATAGCTGTTATGTCTTTTGAAGGATATAACATGGAAGATGCAATTATAATTAATAAATCTTCTATAGAAAGAGGGCTTTTATGGTCATATTTATTTAGAACATATGAAGCTGAAGAAAAAAGATATATGGGCGGTCAAGAAGATATAATTGGAATACCAGATCCAGGTGTAAAAGGATATCAGGGAGAGGACGCGTACAAACATTTAGACGAAGATGGTATAGCAAGTCCTGAAACAAAATTAAAATCTGATGAAGTTGTTATAGGAAAAGTCTCACCTTTAAGATTCCTTGGCTCTTTGGACCAATTTATAACTGGTTTAGAAAATATCAGAGAGACATCTGTAAAAATAAGGCATGGTGAAGAAGGAATAGTAGATAGAGTTTTCTTAACAGAAGGTCAAGAAGGAAGTAAATTAGTAAAAGTTGTTCTAAGAGATCTCAAAAGACCTGAAATAGGAGATAAATTAGCATCAAGACATGGACAAAAAGGTGTTATTGGTCTTATTCTTCCTCAAGAAGAAATGCCATTCTCAGAAAATGGAGTGGTTCCAGATCTTATATTTAATCCACATGGAATTCCGTCAAGAATGACAATTGGTCAATTATTAGAAATTCTGACAGGAAAAATAGCTGCATTAGAAGGAAAACAAATAGATGGATCTGGATTTCATTCTACTCCAGAAAAAAAATTAAGAGAAATATTAGAAAGTTATGGATTTAGAAATGACGGAAAAGAAACACTATATAATGGCAGAACAGGAGAAAGATTTGAAAGCCAAATATTTATAGGAAATATATTTTATCAAAAATTAGATCATCTAGTTTCAAACAAATTACATTCAAGATCAAAAGGGCCTGTGACTTTATTAACAAAGCAACCAACTGAAGGAAAATCAAAAAAAGGAGGATTAAGATTAGGAGAAATGGAAAAGGATTGTTTAATAGCACATGGAGCATCTCTAGTATTAAAGGAAAGATTTAGTTCTGATAAAGCCAAGGTTCCTATATGTAAAGATTGTGGTTTAGTTGCTATACATGACAGAATCAAAAATAAAAAATACTGTCCTATATGTGGTGGCACCAATATAGTTGATGTAGAGATGTCTTATGCATTCAAGCTTTTGCTTGATGAATTAAAATCCATGCTTATATACCCAAAAATAGTTCCAAAAGAGGATTGAAATGATAGATAAATTAGTATTTACTGTACTGAACCCAGAAACAATAAGAAAAATGTCAGTTGCAAAAATAACAAAAACTGATTTATATGACCAAGAAGGGTATCCAATAGAAGGAGGATTAATGGACCCAAGATTGGGTGTTATAGATCCTGGTTTAAGATGCAGAACTTGTGGAGGTACTGTTGGGGAATGTGAAGGGCATTTCGGTCATTTAGAACTTACAAGACCAGTTATTCATGTTCACTATGCAAAACTAATTCATAATATATTAAAAGTAACTTGTAGAAAATGTGGAAAAGTTCTTTTAGACGAAAAAACTAAGGAAAAATTCCTAAAAGGCAAAAAATCATTCAAAAAATTAAAATCATTAGTCAAAACTAAATGTCCTTATTGTGGTGAAGAACAAAACAAAATGAAGTTCATAAAACCAACAACAATTGTTGAAGGTTCAACAATCCTAAGTGCTTTGGAAGTAAGAGAAAGATTGGAAAGAATTCCAAACGAAGATTTAATATATCTTGGATTAAAGAATGTAAGACCAGAATGGTTTGTTATTACTTTATTACCAATACCACCAGTAACTGTAAGACCTTCTATTACTTTAGAGACTGGTGAAAGATCAGAAGATGATTTAACACACAAGCTTGTTGATATAGTTAGAATAAACAAAAGACTTAGAGAAAATATAGATCTTGGTGCACCAGACTTTATAATAGAAGACTTATGGGAGCTAGTTCAATATCATGTAGCTACTTATATGAATAATGAAATAACTGGAGTTCCACCAGCAAGACATAGATCTGGAAGAATTTTGAAAACTCTGACACAAAGATTAAAGACAAAAGAAGGAAGATTTAGGCATAATCTTATTGGAAAAAGAGTAAATTATTCTGCAAGAACAGTTATAAGTCCTGATCCAATGCTAGATATTGATGAAGTTGGAGTTCCACTAGTAATAGCAAAAGAATTAACATTACCAATAGTTGTGAATGAAAAAAATATAAAGCATCTAAAAGATCTTATAAGACAGTATCCAGAATGGCCAACTATAAATTATGTAATAAAACCAGATGGTAGAAAAAAGAAAGTTATAGAATTGAATAAAAATGAAATAGCAGATGAATTAGATATTGGATATACAGTTGAAAAACAGTTGGAAGATGGAGATTGGGCATTATTTAATAGACAGCCTTCTTTACACAGAATGAGTATAATGGGTCATAGAATAAAAGTTATGCCATATAAAACATTTAGAATGAATTTAACAACTTGTCCTGCATATAATGCTGATTTTGACGGAGATGAAATGAATTTGCATATTCCTCAGACACAAGAAGCACAAACAGAAATAAAATTATTAATGAGAGTTCCGTTAAATATAAGAAGTCCAAGATTTTCTGGTCCTATTATAGGATGTGATAAAGATCATATAACAGGACTGTATTTGTTAACTCATGAAAATAAAGAGTTCTCAAGAAAAGATGCAGTAAACATAATAAGAAATTGTGATGATAAAATAGAAATTCCAGATAAAAAAACATTCACAGGAAAAGAAATATTTAGTATATTTTTACCAAAAGACTTTAGTATAGAATATAAGGCTAAATGTTGTAAAGGATGTAAAAAATGTCTAAAAGAAAAATGTCCTTATGATGCTTATGTTAAAATAAAAAATGGAAAATTGCTTACAGGAACAATAGATAAAAATGGAATGGCAGTTTTCTCTGGTAAAATTTTAGATGAGATCGATAAACAATATGGGCATGATTTTACTAAAGAATTTTTATTTAAAATTACAAAACTTTCATTTAATATTTTAACAAGATATGGATTTTCTGTTGCAATTTCAGATACAGATCTTGATCAAAAAGTAATTGACAAGACACATAAAATTATAGATGAAACAAAACAAAATGTAAATAATCTGATAAAAGACTATAAAAAAGGAAAAGTACAAACACTTGTTGGAAGAACACCAAGACAAAGCCTAGAAGTTCATATTCGTAAAGAACTTGCAGATTCATTGAATAAACTCGCAGAAGAAGTCGAGAGAAATTTACCATATAATAGTACATATATAATGGCGACAAGTGGTGCAAGAGGGAGTTTAGTTAATCTAGTTCAATGTGCAGCATGTATTGGTCAGGAAACAATAAAAGGACAAAGAATAAAAATAGGATATTACAAAAGAACATTTCCTCACTTTAAACAAGGAGATATAAATTTAGAATCAAAAGGATTTGTGAAAAATGGCTATAAACAAGGGTTGAATCCGTTTGAATTTTTCTTTGATGCAATGAACAGTAGAGAAGGTTTAATGGATAAGTCATTAAAAACAAGACACTCCGGATATTTGGAGAGAAGATTAATAGGTGCTCTCCAAGATTTGAAAATTGAATATGATGGAACAGTAAGAGATAGCGCAAAGAAAATAATACAATTTGTTCCTGGTGAAGATGGATTGGATCCATCAAAAATACAAAAAGGTGGAATAGATGTCGGAAAAATCGCAGATAGATTATGAATTACCAAAAAAAATATTAGAAGAAATTAATAATATTGCTAAAACTAAAAAACTTTCTGCTACTCAAAAAAACAAATTAAAAGAAAGAATAATAAAAGAATATGAAAAAAATTCTTTTGAACCAGGAGAAGCTCTTGGTATAATAGCAGCACAATCAATATCAGAGCCAGCAACACAAATGACAATGAGAACATATCATTTTGTAGGTACAGCAGGAATTCAAGTAACTTTAGGTTTACCACGTTTGATAGAGATATTTGATGCTAAAAAAGAACCTTCTCGTGTTGTTATGACTTTATATTTAAATAAAAAATTCAATACAAAAGAAAAATCTGAAAAAGTTGCACAGAAAATAACTGAAAAAAAATTAAGAAATTATATAGAAACAATTTCTTTAGATTTGACAGCAAAAAAAATAAAAGTAAAATTAAAAAAATTGAAAAAATCTGAAATAAAAGATATAATAGAAATTGTAAAGAAAAAATTCAAAAATTATAAAATAAAATATTTAAAAGATACAATATCTGTTTCTCTTAAAAAGGATTCTTCGATAAAAGATTTACAAAAATTAAAAAAGAAATTACTTGAGGTTCATATTGCAGGAATACCTACTGTTAAAAATGTGATTGTAATAAAGCAAAATAATGATTGGTTAATAAAAGCATCTGGTTTTAATTTCAAAGAGATACTAAAATTTGATGAAATCGATAAAACAAGAAGTTATACAAATAATATTTATGAAGTAATGGGTGTTTTGGGTATAGAAGCAGCAAGAAATGTTATAATAAAAGAAATAAAAGATACTTTAGAGCAACAGGGATTAGATATAGACGATAGATATATAAAGTTAGTTACAGATATGATGACATTCACAGGTGAAATAAAACCTATTGGTAGATATGGTGTGGCAGGAATGAAATCGTCAGTCTTAGTAAGAGCAGGATTTGAAGAGACTGTAAAGCATTTAGTCAAAGCTTCAGTTACAAATGAAGTAGATGATTTTAGTTCATTATTTGATAATGTAATGGTAAATCAACAAATACCAGCTGGCACTGGAATGTTTGAATTAATAGCAAAGATGAATGAGAAATGACAGATTTAGTAAAATTAATAAAAAATGCTGTTAAAGAAAAGAGAATTATAGTAGGATATAATCAAGTTTTAAAACAAATAAAAACAGGTAAATTAGAATTAGTTGTATATGCTAACAATTTACCAGAAGATAGAGTTAAGGAGATAGAACATAATTCTAAAATAGGAAATATAAATATCAAAAAATTCTCAAAAGATAGTGTGGAATTAGGGCTTATATGTAGTCTTCCATTCAAAGTAGGTATAATAGGAATAAAAAGTGAAAGCTAATGACAAGAGATTTTACAACAGAAACAATGAGATTACTCACTTTGTTTGAAAATATAACAAATGTTCCTGTAAGAGATTGTTTTTTAGATAACGGTGTAGTTTATTATATAGTAGAAGAAAATAAGGCTAGATTAGCAATAGGAAAAGATGGCGTTTCAATAAAAAATGCTGAAAGAATAATAGGAAAAAAAATAAAAATTTATGAATATTCGCCTGATCTTGAAAAATTTGTCAAAAATCTTATCCCGCAAACTAAAGAAATCAAAATCATTAAAAATGATGAAAATATAGTTCAAATTAAAGTAAGTAAAAACGATAAAGGATTTGTAATTGGTAGAGGAGGGGAAAAGATTAAAATATATAAAGAGATATTGAAAAGAATACATAATGTTGTAGATTTGCAGGTGAAATAATGGCAAGAGGAGAATTTTCAGCAAGAAAATTGAAACAAAAGAGAAAAAAATCAAGATGGAAAGATAAAGCTTATATGAGAAGAAAATTAGCTCTTTATAAAAAAGATCCATTAAGAGGATCACCACAAGCAAGAGGAATAGTTATTGATAAGAGGATATGTGAACAAAAACAACCTCATTCTGGTCTTATAAAAACTGTTAGGGTTCAATTAATTAAAAATAATATTCAAGTTACAGCATTTGTTCCTGGAAATAAAGCTATAGATCATATTTCTGAGCATGACGAAGTTCTTATAGAAAAAGTTGGTGGGTCACAAGGAGGTCCTGTTGGTAGTCAATGGGGGCTTAAGTATAAAGTCGTCAAAGTAAACGGAGTTGCTCTCTCTGAAATATTAAAAGGTAAGAAACAAAAACCAATGAGAGGATAAAATGGTAGAAATAAAACTTTTTAACAGATGGAGTTTTAAAGATATAGAAATTAAAGATCCTGGTATTAAGCCATATATAAATCTAGATCCTATTGTCATTCCTAAAACATTTGGAAGAAATACACAGCAAAAATTTCATAAATCAAAGATGAATATTGTTGAAAGATTTGCAAATAAAATAATGGTTCCTGGTCATAGAGGTAAAAAACATCTTATAAGTTCTGCTGATAATGTAGGAAAAACACAGACTGTTTTAAATATTATTAAAAATGTCTTTGAAAAACTAGAAAAGAAAACAAATAAAAATCCTATTGAAGTTTTGGTAAAAGCAATAGAAAACGCAGCATTAAGAGAAGAAATAGCCTCATATCAAATGGGAGGTATAATGGTAAGAAAGGCTGTTATAACCAGTCCACAGAGAAGAATTGATTTTGCATTATCAATTATAACACAATCTGCTTATAGAAAATCCTTTGGAAAGAAAATAACCATTGCTGATGCATTGGCTGATGAGATATATAATGCTTACAAAAATGATGCATCAAAATCAGAAGCAATAAGAGAAAAAGAGAGAATTGAAAGAGAAGCTAGTGGTGCAAGATAATTTTTTATAAACTTTAAATGTCTTATATACAAAAAATTAAACTATTGTTTGTTGGAGGCATGAAAAATGGTAGATATGGCATCAAAAATTAAAGAATTAATGCACAAACCAGAGCAAATTAGAAATATAGGAACTGTTGCTCATATAGATCACGGAAAAACTACATTTTCTGACAATTTGTTAGCTGGAGCAGGCATGATGTCTGAAGAATTAGCAGGAAAACAATTATTTATGGATTTTGACAAACAAGAACAAGAAAGAGGAATCACAATATGGTCTGCAAACGCAAGTATGATTCATGATTATGAAGGAAAAGATTATCTTATTAACCTAATCGACACACCAGGGCATGTAGATTTTGGTGGTGATGTTACAAGAGCAATGAGAGCAGTAGACGGAGTTATAGTTATAGCATGTGCTGTTGAAGGTGTAATGCCTCAAACAGAGACTGTTTTAAGGCAATGTTTAAAAGAAAGAGCAAAACCAATTTTGTTTATAAACAAAGTAGACAGGCTTATAAGAGAATTAAAACTCAATCCTGAAGCTATGCAGGCAAGATTTCAAAAAATAATAACCGAAGTTAATATTTTAATTCAAAAATATGCTGAAGAGGAATATAAAGACAAATGGATGGTAAATGTATCAGATGGTTCTGTAACGTTTGGTTCAGCGTATAGAAATTGGGCAATTTCTGTTCCATTTATGAAAAAAACAGGAATAACATTCAAAGATATAATAGATCTAACAAATGAAGATAAAGATAAAGAATTGGCTAAAAAGGCTCCATTGTATAAAATAATGCTAGATATGATTATTAAACATCTACCATCTCCTGATATTGCTCAAAAATATAGAATCCCAAAAATATGGCATGGTGATCTTGATTCTGAAATAGGGAAAAGCATGCAAAACGTAGATTCAAATGGTCATTTAGCAGCAGTTATTACAAAAATGGTACCAGATCCACATGCTGGATTTGTTTCAACAGCAAGAATATTTTCTGGAAAAATATCAAAAGGTCAAGTCGTTCATTTAATAGGGCAACATAAAAATCAGAGAGTGCAACAAGTATCTGTTTATGAAGGGCCCAGAAGAATACAAGTAGATGAAGTAATGGCTGGAAATATAGTAGGTATAGTAGGTTTGTCTGATGCATTTTCTGGCGAAACTATATGTGAAACAGATTATATAATTGAACCATTTGAACAGATTAAACATATTTTTGAGCCTGTAGTTACAAAAGCAATAGAGCCAAAAGATCCTAGAGATTTAACAAAATTAATTAATTTCTTAAGAAAAGTTGGAAGAGAAGATACAACAATATCTGTTAAAATTAATGAAGAAACAGGAGAATATTTGGTTTCTGGTCTTGGTGAATTGCATTTAGACACTAAAATTGAAAGGAAGCTCAAAGAAATGGAAATACCAATAGAAGCTTCACCACCTATAGTTGTTTATAGAGAAACAATTGCTAAAAGATCAGGTCAAATAGAAGGTAAATCTCCTAATAAACATAATAAATTTTATTTTATAGTTGAACCTTTAGATGAGAAAATACTGGAGGCAATGAAAAATAATGAAATTCCATCTGAAGCAGATTTTAAGAAAAAACAACTAGAACTCCAGAAAAAATTATTGGATCTTGGTATGAGTAATGATGATGTCAAATCTATACAATTAATATATAATAAAAATATTCTTATGGATAAAACAAAAGGAATTCAATATCTTAATGAGACAATGGAAATGATAAAAGATGCGTTCAAAGGAGTTATGGACGAAGGACCTTTAGCAAGAGAATCATGCATAGGTATAAAAGCAATTTTAGTTGATGCTGAATTACATGAAGATGCAATACATAGAGGTCCTGGGCAAGTTTTACCAGCTATAAGATATGCTATAAGTGTTGGTATGCTTAATGCTGATCCTGTCATATTAGAACCTAAACAAATTATCAGAATAGACGTTCCTTCTGAGATAATGGGTGGAGCAATAAAAGAAATTCAGAACAGAAGAGGTCAGGTTTTAGATATGAGTGAAGAAAGAGGAACAACAATTATAAGGGCAAAAATACCTGTTTCAGAGATGTTTGGATTTAATTCAACTCTTAAATCTGCTACAGAAGGAAAAGGTTTTTATAGTTTAATAGATGTTATATTTGAGAGATTGCCAAAGGATTTGCAAAATAAAACAATTATAAAAATTAGAAAAAGAAAAGGATTAAGTGAGCAAATTCCGAAAATTGAATAAATTTAATAAATATATTTAAAATGTTTAATAATATTATAAATATGGAGGTGTAGGAATGGCTGAATTGCCAAAAATAAACATAATTACAGCCGGACATGTAGATGCTGGAAAATCTACTTTAATTGGTAGATTACTATATGATTCAGGAGCAATCAGAGAAGATCAATTAAGAAAAATGAAAGATCTAGCAAAAGAACTAAAAAAAGAAACATTTGAATTTGCATTTGTGATGGACAAATTAAAGGAAGAAAGAGAAAGAGGTCTTACTATAGATATTATGCACAGGCCTTTCCAGACAAAAAAATATTTTTACACAATTATAGATTGCCCAGGACACAGGGATTTTGTTAAAAATATGATTACTGGTGCATCGCAAGCAGATGCATCAATTTTAGTAATTTCGGCAAAACCAGGAGAAGGAGTGCAAGAACAAACAAAAGAACATGCTTTCTTAATGAAAGTTCTAGGTGTTAATCAAGTAATTGTAGCAATAAATAAAATGGATGCAGCAAACTATGATGAAAAAAGATATAATGAAGTATCAGAAGATGCAAAGAAATTGTTACAGTCAATTGGATTTAAAGTAGATGAAATACCATTTGTACCAGTTTCTGCAATGCAAGGAGATAATGTATTCAAAAAATCAGATAAAATGCCTTTGTATAAAGGAAAAACATTAATAGAAACTATGGATGAAATAATAAAACCACCTGAACAACCAACTGATAAACCATTAAGAATTCCAATCGAAGATGCATATGCTATTACAGGTGTAGGTACAGTTCCTGTAGGTAGAGTTGAAACTGGAGTTCTAAAAGTCGGAGATAAAGTAATATTTGAACCATCGGGTGCAACAGGAGAAGTAAAATCAATTGAAATGTTTCATAAACAACAACCAGATGCAAAACCAGGAGATAATATTGGATTCAATGTAAGAGGTGTTAGTAAGAAAGATATAAAAAGAGGAGATGTTTGTGGTCATGTAAACAATCCTCCAACAGTTGCAAAAGAATTTACAGCACAAATAGTTGTATTACAACACCCAACTGTTATGACAGCAGGATATACTCCGGTATTCCATTGTGGTACAGCATCAATTGCATGTAAAATAGAGGAAATTATAGCAAAAATAGATCCAAAAACAGGACAACCAATAAAAGAACACCCTGATTTCTTAAAGACAGGAGATGCAGCAAGAGTAAGAATAGTTCCAACAAAGCCAATGGTAGTTGAAAAACAATCAGATATACCACAATTAGCAAGATTTGCTATAAGAGATATGGGACAAACTGTAGCCGCTGGAATTGTGTTAGATATAGTAAAAGCTAAGTAGTTGAAAAACAATCAGATATACCACAATTAGCAAGATTTGCTATAAGAGATATGGGACAAACTGTAGCCGCTGGAATTGTGTTAGATATAGTAAAAGCTAAGTAGCCTTTTTATTTTTTTATTTTATAGAATTTTTGATATTGCTTAGAATAATACTTAGAATAATAAATTGACAAATTTTATAATCTGAAAACTATAATTAGATTTTATGTATTTGATAATTAGTTTAATAGTTTGTGTATTAACTTCTTTTCTATTTACTTTATTAGCTAAAAAATTACGAATATCAGTTGTAATTGGGTTAATTTTTGCAGGACTTATAATAGGATCTCCTTTTTTTAAAGATATTGTTTTAGAACCTAATACATCATTTATTTTGAGTTTAGGTAATATAGGTATAATATTTTTAATGTTTTTTGCAGGAATGGAAACTTCTTGGAGTATGTTATGTAAAGAGAAATTAGATTCTATATTTGTTGCTTTTTTTGCAGCAATAACACCATTTCTATTGGGATTTATTATTTTCTATACTTTAGGTTTTTCTTTACTCACTTCTGTAACTATTGCAGTATGTATGAGTATAACAGCTGAAGCTACTACAGCTAGAGTATTGCTAGAATTAAAAAAACTAAAAACAAAAATGGGCTCTCTAATGATGGGTGCAGGGATTATTGATGATTTAATAGGAATATTTTTATTTGCTATTATTTCTTATTTTTTCACAAGAAGCTTATCTATAAAAGAACCTCTTTTATTAATATCCACTATAATTGCATTTTTTTCTGGTCTTTTTATACATAAATATCTAGGAAGAAAAACTCACAAAATAATTTATTTGGAAAAAATTTTACTGATTTTTATTGTTCCATTCTTTTTCATTTCTATGGGAATTTATTTTAATTTACATTCATTAGCTCTAAATCCCCTTTTATTAATAGGAATAGTTTTAATAGCAATAACAGGAAAAATAGGTGGTACTTTTCTAACCAAGCCATTTACAAAATTACGTTTGAAACAACTTTATTTAATTGGATGGGCCATGAATTCAAGAGGCGCAATAGAATTGCCAATAGCTTTTGTTGCATTTAAAATTGGAATGTTAAATACTGATATCTATTCTAGCCTTATTGTCATGGCTCTGGTAACTACATTGATATTTCCATTTTTTGTAAGGAGAATAGTAAGAAAGAGTCCGAATATAATGAAATAAAAATTTAAATTATGACAATAAATTGATAAATTATCAAACAAGAGATGATAAAAATGAAAATAGCATTTGCAGCAGAGGAAGATAAAGGAATTGAAAGTAAACTAGCGTATCATTTTGGAAGATGTCCGTATTATATTTTTGTTGAGGTAGAAAACAATAAAATAAAAGAAGTAAAATCTAAGAAAAATCCATTTTTTGATAGACATGAACCAGGAGATGTACCCCAATTTATAGCTAATGAGGGTGCTAAGCTGATCATAGCAGGTGGTATGGGACCAAGAGCAATAGAATGGTTTAAAAAACTTAATATACAACCAATAACAGAAGCAAGTGGAAAAATTAAGGATATATTAAACCAATATTTAACAGGTAAATTGTCTAGTTCAGCATCATCGTGTAATGATCATGAAAAATAAAAACTTTAAAACATTATTATAGAAATTTCTTATACTAAAATATTTAAGTTTCTCTTCACTAC
>JAFCEW010000027.1 GCA_017608955.1 Candidatus Aenigmatarchaeota archaeon
TAAATGAAACTGTAAAGTCTTGATCTTCTCCAGGTCCTAATTTAGATATTTTAGTATAATTCAATTCCTGTATATCAACTTCGTATGTATCTTCTTTTAGTCCAGTATTTTTTACATTTATATTAAATTCATTTACTTCTCCAGAACATGCTTGAATTTCTTCTGGATAAACAACTTCAAATTGATAACATTTTGTTAGTTTTATGTTTGTTTCAGCTTGTGCTTTTACATAACTTGTCTTTGCATTTGCATGCAATATTAGTGAATATTCTCCTTCAGGCTTACACTCTTTAGATATTTCTATATTAACTTTTTCTGTTTCACCTGGTTCTAAAGCTAAGCTAGTCTTATCTAGATTTAAATAATCTGCTATTTCACTTGTTAATGAAAAAACTAAATCTTCGGTATATTCTCCAGTATTTTTTATTTCAGCAGTTACAAAACCACCTTCACATAAACAAGATGCAACATCTTCTGGCATTGTTATTTGTATACTTCTATCAGCAATAACATTTAATGTAAAAGTATCACTATCTTCTGATTTTCCTTTTACAGTTATAATACCAGAATATTTGCCAGTAATATTATCTTCACAAGATGCGGTTACAAATAAATATACAGTTTTTGATTTTTCACTATCTAATTCAATCTGGTTTTGGCTTAAAGAATACCAATTATCTGGCAACCCTTCAACTTCTAATGTATAAATATCTTTCATATTGCCAATGTTTTCTATTGATATATCATATACAGCAACACCACATGGATTTATTGTAACTTCTTTTGGTGTTATATTAACAGACACATCAAAATTTTGAGCTAATACTAGAGAATTTATAAAGAGTAGACTAAAAATTGTAGATAAGACTAGTTTTTTCATTAAATCACCTAATTATAAGAAGAATGTTAAAGATTTATTAATAATTATGGAAAGATTTATATATTTGTAGCAAAAATTTGATAAAAAATGCCTCGGTGGCTCAATGGTAGAGCAACTGGCTTGTACTGGTCTTGTGAATTAATCATGATCAAAAGAGACCAGTAGGTTGGGGGTTCAAGTCCCTCCCGAGGCTTGTTAAATTATTTATTATTCTAAATTAAATTCTAGATATGCGGAGTAAATTAAAAATTCTTATTTTATTTTTAATGGTAGGAATTCTTTATATTTCATATTTCTACATTTATCCAGAATATATTCTTAGAACCAAATTGAAAGAACTTTTTGGGGAAGATGTAAGTATATGGAAATATAATGAAGCAATTCTTAGTACATGGGGATACAACTTTCTTAAAGAACTGTCTTTTGAATTTTGTGAAAACCATAATATTACTTACTGTTCAATAGATGGTTATTATCAGAGATTATTCTTAAACAACATATATTCAAATTATACAGAATCAAATATAATGAAAATGATGGATTATTGTTGTTATTTGCCTAATGGTACAAAATATGAAATGCATAATACAGATTCAATTACATATCATAATTGCACAGAGAATGAATTCTCTGTTGAAAAATATGAACAAATAAATGTTTCAGAAGCAAATATTTTTATTTATGATTTTTTAATTAATACAATTCAAGTAAATTCAATCGAAACTAGCTATGCAAATCTTAAAAATGCTTTTGAGGACGAATCTCTTGAAATAGATGAAGAAATAGGCAATGCTCTATTAATAGCATTATCATTATCTCAAACAGGTTCTTATTCATATCATTTTGTTAATTATGGTGAATATATTCATGATGAATGTGAAAATTCTACTAATAAAACAAATTGTGTTAATGCATTTGTGAATAAATTTGAAGATATAGCTGAACAAAAGAAAAAGAATTTACCTGAATTTGAAGAACTTGAAATTCCAGAATGTTATAGTAAAATAGTTTATTTACAAATAAAAACAACAGAAAAGGAACTTAGAAAGCAATTAAACTATACTGAAGATCCATTTTCAATTATATGGAAATCAATATTGATAAAATCCTATGATCAATGTTCTAAGAAAGTTTATAATATGACTCTTGAAAATAATACCTGTCATATTATACCAAAAACACCACCCAAGAGGAAAGTCGAATCTCTTGCTATCATATTAGAACAAATTGGAGAATTTGGAAATTGTTCTACAAAAATTATAGAAAATGAAATTTCAATCTTAGACGAAGAGTTTGGTATAGAAGATGAATTTTAATCTAAATATTTAATGATGAAAATATATTTTGCATTTAATTTTATTTTTTCTACAAAAATTTCTTGTTTTCTTTTCATCTCCGTCCCAATAACTTCTATTCCTGAATAAATTTTCTTATATTTTTCTACTAATTCGGATTTGTTTTTCTTCACAAATTCATGACATTACCCTTAATAGATGGATATAAATTCAAAATTATTAAAACTCTTTGAAGTTCTAAAATTACATATATAATATAATTTATCTTAATTATTATGAAATTCAAATTGGTTTTAATAGGAATTATAATCATATCTGTTTTTTCACTAAAATATACAGGATTTTTAGTTTTTTCACGATCTATTGAGGTATATTTTTGTCAAGTTGATAATTGTCAACAAGAAGTAATTTCAGAATTGCAACATGCAAAATATAACATATATTTTATGACATTCTCATTCACAGATGATGATATAGGAAATTTCTTAATAAAAAAGCATAATCAAGGAGTAGATATAAAAGGAATATTTGAAAAAACCCAAATTAGTAGATATTCAGAATACGAAAAATTAAAACAAAATAATATAACTGTTGTCCTTGATAATAACAAATATTACATGCATCATAAAGTCTTTATAATAGATAATTCCACTGTAATAACTGGCTCTTATAATCCTACAAGATCAGGAAATGAAAAAAATGATGAAAATCTTGTTATAATACATGATAAAAGTATAGCAAATGAATATTTGAAAGAATTTATTAGACTATGGAAATATAGTTAAATAAAATAAAAATAATAAAATGTATGGATTTAGCTTTGGTAGGAATATTATTAATATTTCTTGGTGTATTTGTGATTATAATTTCTAGTTTTTCAAACTCATCAAAGGTAGAATGGGCATTTGGAGGATTTATAGGTCCTGTTCCATTTGGCTTTGCAAAAAATAAAAAAATGTTATACATTCTGTTAGCAATTATGACAATATTTTTTATTTTAACTATTTTTTTCCAAAAAAGATACATTTAAAAATTTATCAATCAAAAAAATAAACCCCTGCAAGATGAAAAAAATGGACAGAATAATAATAAAGCTTGGTGGATCTTTAATAACAGAAAAAGATAGAGAAGATTTCCCTACTACTATTAATGAAATAGAAAAAAGAGCAGATGAATTCATAAAACATGAAATTATAAGAAATTTAGCAAAAGAAATATCAAAACTAAAAGTAAATTTAATTATTATAAATGGAGCTGGACCTTTTGGTCATTTTCTTGTTGATAGAGGATGTGATGCAAAAACAGTTCATTTTTCTGTTCAATTATTAAATCAAAAAATAATAGATATTTTCAAAAAGGAAAGGATGGATTTAGTTCCTGTTCCCCCATACGATACATGTAGTTATAAAAAAAGAATTTATGGAGATGAATTATGGAAAAAAACAAAGCAAATTCTTGATAATGGAAAAATTCCCATAATATATGGTGATGTTATTCCAATTTCAAAAAAAGATTATGAAGTAATATCAGGAGATGATATTGTAGTAGAAATGGCAAAAAGATGGAAAGCAAATAAAATAATAATGCTTTCAGATGTTAATGGAATATTTACAAGAGATCCAAAAATATATTCTGATGCAAAATTTATACCAGAACTAAGAGATACAAAAAATATAGAATTTAGATTAGCTAATATAGATGTAACTGGTGGATTACAATCTAAAATTAAAAAATTACTCTCTATTGACATACCATCCCAAATAATAAATGGATTAGAATCAGGTAATTTAGAAAAAGCAATAAATGGAGAATCAGTAGGAACTATTATCAGACAATAAATCCATATCTAAATCTTCTAAAAATGGTTTTATTATATTAGAGCTTCTTATAAAAAAATCTAAAATTGGTTCTGGAAGATTATTAATAAATTTACTTAACCATACCCCTTTTTTCATTGGCCAATATAATTTTTCTTTCCATACTTTATCATAATTTTCTTTTAAAAATAAAGAATCATATTTTTTCTTTTTTATTGATTTTATACATGCATCAGCAGCTATTTTCGAACATATAAGACCATATATTAATCCTCCGCCAGAAAAAGGTTTTACCTGAGATGCAGCATCTCCAACTAAAATTACATTATCAGCAACAGAATTTTCTATAATTCCGGTTCTTATAAGACCAGAAATTTGATTTTTATATTTTATTTTTTTACCAATTCTAATTTCAACAAATTTTTTGAAATATTCTGATACATTATTTTTTGCAGCTATTCCTATTCTTGCCCATTCTTCATTTTCTGGAACAACCCATGCAAAAAAATCAGGAGATTGTTTTAGCCATAATTCTACTGTATCTGAAATATAGTCAGATTTTATAGTTTGTTGAACTCCAACTAATAAATTATCAGGAAGATTTATTTTTGCTCTTCTGGCTACTAGAGAATTTGGTCCATCAGCGCCTATTATCATTTTTGTTTTTATAATTTCTTTATTTGTTTTTACTCTTACTGTATTTTCGTCTATCATATAATCTTCGAAAGAAGTTGATAATTTTATTTTTGAATATTTTTTTGCTTTTTCTCCTAATTCCTTATCAAATTTATTTCTATCAATAACATAAACAGGAGTTTTATGTTTTAATTCAATAAAATTATTTTTAGTAGAATAGAATCTAGCTTTTTGTATTCTATTTACTACAATTTTTTTTGAAACTCTACTCGAATCAAAAATCCTATGACTAACTAATCCTGTGCATGTAGAATATTTTCCAATTTCATTATTTTTTTCCAAAACTATGATATCCAAATTATTTTTACCTAATAATTCAGCTGTTTTACATCCTATAGGACCAGCACCAACTATTACTATATCATAAATATTGTTCATTATATCAATTTACCCATCTGTGCTAAAATAGCTATTAGATAAAACATAAAAAACACAC
>JAFCEW010000028.1 GCA_017608955.1 Candidatus Aenigmatarchaeota archaeon
CAAGCTTATCTTAAACAAAATCGCCTGAAAGTAGAAATCATGGGCCGGGGCTATGCCTGGCTGGACACAGGCACCCACGAGGCACTTGCTGAAGCCACCGCTTTTGTTGAAACCATAGAAAAACGCCAGGGACTCAAAATAGCCTGCATTGAAGAAATCGCCTGGAGGATGAAGTATATTTCGAAAAAGCAATTGATCGATTTATCGAAATCAAAAAATAATAATTACTCTGAATATTTATATAAAATATCTGAAAATTTAGATTATGAGAAATAGTTTTATTGAAAAAGACAATTTTGATCGCATATCATTTTTTATACCCATATTTTATATTGCTATTGACAAATTTGGTAAAAAAAATGAATAAGCTGAAGGCTAAAAGCATTAATGGAGTCTTATGGGCATTGACTGGACGTTATGGTTATCTGTTTATACAGTTTTTTATTTTTATAGTATTGGCAAGATTACTTAGTCCAAAAGATTTTGGTTTAATTGGGATGACTATTATTTTTTTTGCGGTTGCTAATGTCTTAGTTAATAGTGGATTTGGTGTTGCATATATACAGAAAAAAAATGTAGATGAGAAAGATGCAAGTACGATTTTTTATTTTAATTTAGTTTTAAGTATTTTCATTTATCTTGTTTTGTGGTTTACAGCTCCTATAATTGCTAATTTCTATCAGCAAAGTATTTTAAAATCTTTAATACGGGTTATGGGATTAATTATAATCATTCAGTCTTTTAATGTAATACAGAATTCCATTCTTGTACGAAAAATGGATTTCAAGAAAAGATCACAAGTTTTATTAATAGCATCATTGGTATCAGGAATATTAGGTATTACTGCAGCAGCAATTAATTTTGGTGTATGGAGTTTAGTTATCCAAAAAATAGGAAATGGTATATTTTTGGCATTAGGGTTCTGGATAGTAACTAAATGGAAACCTAAGATTGTTTTTTGTATGCAATCATTAAAATCAATGTTTTCATTTGGATCATTTATTCTATTCTCATCACTTATTGCTACTATTTTTAACAATATTTATTATTTTATAATTGGGAAATTTTATCCAGCTGCATACCTGGGTTTTTATACTAATGCAAAAAAGATTCAAAGTCTGGCATCAGAACAATCAACCGATGAGGTATCACGTGTTTTATTGCCAGTTTTATCTAAATTGCAAGAAGATAACAAGGAGTTGAAAAAGTCAGTACAAAGGTTTTTGAATACATGGTTTTTTTTTATCATGCCAATACTTATTATTTTAATTGTTCTAGCAAGACCGTTGGTAATAACATTATTTAAAGAAAAATGGGAGCCTATGATTCCATTTTTGCAGTTGCTATGCATTTTGGGGATAATATATCCATTACATTTAATAAATTCACGAGTTTTGATAGCTAAAGGATTAAGCAAGTTAAATTTTGGAATTGAGTTTTTGAGAAATGCTTTAAGGATATGTAATATTCTTATTACAATTAAATTGGGTGTATTGTATTTAATTTTTGGGGAAATATGTTTATCTTTTTTTATAACCGTTTTATTTGCATTTTATACCAATAGACTAATAAAATTTTCGATCTTTGAACAAGTACAAGGAATATTTCCTGTTATTTCAGGATCATTAATTATGCTAATTATTGGATTTATTATTAATAGATTATTTCATAATAATTATATAAATATTATTATAGGTGTTATTGTATGTGGGGGTAGTTATTTGATTTTTCAATCTTTTTTTAATAGAAAACAATTATTAAATATCCTCAAAATGAGAAGCTTTTTTTTAAAAAATAGTACATAAAAGAAAAAAGACTATGAGCTTAAGAGTTTGTATAATGCTTTTTAAAAACAATTTGAAAAAATTGTTATATTTATTTTATTACCTTTATGGCAATAAACATGCAATAAAAAAATTAAAGAAAGAATGTAAGAAATGTGATTCAATTTCAGACTTAGTAGATCTAGCTTTTAATTTTAAATGGGGTTTAAAAAGATTTAACATTGATATAAGACCTTCTCAAGAAAAAAGTGAAATCATTGAACTTCTCCATTTATTAAAGAAACATAAACCAAAATATATATTGGAAATAGGGACCGAAAGGGGAGGAACTCTATTTTTATTTTCTAACGTTGCATATCCACAGTCTATGATTATTAGTATTGACTTGCCAGGTGGACCATTTGGGAAGGGTTATCCTTTCTATAAAATTCCAATCTTTAAATCTTTTGGAAATAATAATAAAAAAATATTTTTACTAAGAATGAATTCTCATAACATTAAAACTCTAGAACGAGTCAAAAAGATACTTGGTAGTAAGAAAATTGATTTTTTATTTATTGATGGAGACCATAGATATGATGGAGTAAAAAAAGATTTTATCTATTACTCACCTCTTGTAAGAAAGGGAGGGATAATAGCATTTCATGATATTGTCCCTTCTATGTATAAAAAAGTAGGAGGAGTTCCGTTGTTTTGGAAGGAAGTAAAAAAAAATTATAATAATACTAAAGAAATTGTTAATAACTGGGGTCAAGAGGGGAGAGGTATAGGAATAATTATCAAATAAGGAACATTTAAATTGATTGACATTTGTTTAGCCACATATAATGGCGAAAAATATATAAGAAATCAATTAGATTCTATAATAAAACAGACATATGAAAACTGGCATTTATATATTAGAGATGATGGTTCATTAGATAATACTTTTTATATTATTAAAGAATACAAAAATAGATACAAGGATAAGATAACTATAATAAAGGATGAAAAGGGACGACTAGGATGCATTCAGAATTTTAATGAAATTTTAAAATATACAAAAGCTAATTATCTTGCATTTTGTGATCAAGATGACATTTGGTGCGAAGATAAATTAGAGAAACAAATTAAATTAATGGAGGAAGAAGAAAAAAAGTCAAAAAAAGGAATATTAATATATACAGATTTTTCTTATATAGATAAAAACAAAAATGTATTGCTTGTATCTAATTACAAAACAAGAAATAAAAATCATAAAGTTTATAACTCCAATATAATTTATGCTTTATTTTTTGGTAATGCTGTTGGATGCACTATGTTTTTCAACAGAAAACTACTAAATTTATCTGGAAATATTCCAGAAGAATATGATTTAGGACATGATAAGTGGTTCTTATATATAGCAATATTAAATGGCCGTGTCTGTTTTTTAGATAAAGTTATGGTATTTCACAGAGTGCATGAAAAAAATATGGGGGGCAAAAAACTAAAAAAAATAAATATTAGCGGTAAAAAAATAATAAATAAAAATTTTATACATAAGAGGGTGAGAACAGCTTTCATCCTTAATAAATATAAAATTAATAGTGAGAAAATTCCAAATAAAGAGATTCATTTAGTAAGGAAATTATCAAAGTTAGAAGAATTATCTTTTATGAAAAGAAATGAATTTTATTTTAAAAGCAATTTATTTAAACTTCCTTTTATTTACTCAGTTTATTTATATATAAATATAATTTTTTATAATAAATTTTAATTTTTTCTTGAGTCCATTTTTTAATTAATGATTTAGAATTTTTTTATAATAAATTCATTTTTATCGAGAAAATATGTTAACTAGAGTAAATAAAATATATTTAATTATTGCAAGTGTACTTTATTTATATTTTTTGTTTTTTACTTCAAGCAACTATTTTCCAATTTATCTGTTACATATATTTAGTGTTATATTGTACTTTTGCGTGCTTATGTATTCATCAAAAAAAGCACTCAATTATTACTCAAAATGGAGTCTAATTTTTATTTTATTTATTTTTTCTTTTTTTTTAGTTGGTTTATATAACTTTATATCCTATGTATATAATAATAATTTTTTTGTGTTTAGCGAGGTTGATGCGCTAACTTACCATAATGAATCATTATACATGGCTTCTCAGCCTTTTCTAGAAGGCATAAAGTATTATATGTCTTTTAAGAGAATTGACGATTTAGGAGCAATATTAATTCACAGTTCATTGTATCGCTTAATTGAATCAAATTTATTATTAAACTTTTTCTATATTTTGATTGGGATTATTACAGTTCTTGGTATATATAGAATTTGCACTCATTTTTTGTCTAAAAAATATGCTTTTGTTGGTTCGCTTTCTTATGGTCTAGCTTCATATGTCCTTTGGTTTCATGCGTCGGGATTAAAAGAGAGTTTCATGGTCATGCTTGTTGTGCTTTTTTTTGATAGATATTATCTTTACTTAAAAAAAAGAAATATAACGCATTTAATTTATGCCTCATTATTTCTTATTGCGCTTCTCTTTTTTAGACCACCACTTATATTCTTTTGTATTGGAGCTGTTGCTTTGAGTATATCTTTGCAAAGAAAAAAAGGATTTAAAGAAGCATTGGTTATAATTCTTGTCTTTGTTTCCTTTGTAGCCTTTTATCCTGTATTTAAGGCTTCATATGATCGTTTTTTAATGGGAGGAGACCTGAGCCGTGTCTTGACTGCAAGGGAGAGCATGATTGTAGGAAGTCTGGAGTTTACTTATGGAACAAATATACTGGCTCAATTGATTGGACCTTTGCCAACAATATCTCCTGATATAAAAGTACAATTATCGTTTTACTCTGCAGGATTAATATTCAAAGCATTGCTCTCTATTTTTTTTTGGTTTGGAGTATATTATGTTTTCAAATATAAGGTTAAACTTTTGTATCCATTAATAATGTTTTCATTTTTCGAAATGGTTTCTTTAATATTAATACTTGAAGGACTGGAGCTTAGGAAATCACTGCCTCATTTTCCGTTTATTTATATTATAGCATTTTGGTTTTTGGATAAATATGATTTATCAAATTATTTTAAAAACAAAAAGAAAATAAAATTTGTGTTTAATCTTTCTGCATTAGTTATATTCATTATAATTTTGTTGTGGAATTTAAGATATAACGTAATTTAAACAATTGCAATTATAATGGTCTTATGGATTCAGACCAAAATGGGTCGCAATTTAAGGTGTATCTCCTTACAATATGATAAGGAGGTACAATTGAGA
>JAFCEW010000029.1 GCA_017608955.1 Candidatus Aenigmatarchaeota archaeon
TATTATTTAGAAAAATAGAAGACCAGGAAATAGAAATACAATTAAAAAAACTTAAATAATTGTAATATTTAGATAAAATAGGAGATAATATGGTAAGTTTTAAAGAATTTAAAAATATTAAAATGAGAGTTGGAATAGTTGAAAGAGTAGAAGATATACCAGAGTCTGACAATTTATTAAAACTGCAAGTAGATATTGGTGGAGAGAAAAAACAAGCTGTTGCTGGATTAAAAAAATATTATAAACCAGAAGAAATACAAGGAAAAAAATTTGTTTTCGTAACAAATTTAGATCCTGCAATATTAATGGGAGAAAAATCAGAAGTAATGATATTAGCAGCAGTTAAAGGTGGAAAAGTTGTATTGGTTAGACCAGATAAAGACATTGATGTAGGAGCTAGCGTAGAATAAAATATTTTATTATTTTTTGCCTTTAATGATATCTTCTATTTTACAATGATATCTATATGTTTTAACTATATTTTTCATTCTTATATCTGGATTAAAACTATTCAATAGAATTTCAAGATCATTAAAATCATATTTTTTAGTTTTTATAGTTTTTTGATATTTTTTCATCAAATCCTCGAATTTATCTCCTATTGATTGCAAAGCTTTTGATGCACCTTTTATTATTTTAATGCTACTGATTTTATAATCTAAATAAGATATTTCTGGAGTAATTCTCAGCCAATAATATGATTTTAGATATTTTGAATAAGATTTTCTTAAAAGGAAAACTCTCCAAGCTTTCTTTTTTTTAGAGAGTAGTACAGTCATGGGGTCTTTTGCTACTCCAAGACCATGCTTTGGATATTTTTCATTCTTCCCATGTCCGGTGATACAAAAGACATAATCATTAACAAAAGTTCCTATTGGAATGTTAGGAAATTTACCACCTAAATATAAAATATCAAAATCATATGGAAGAATATACCAAGTAGACAGGCTTTTCCTGTTTTTATAAAGATTATTTATAAAATTTTCAAATTTATTTTCCTCAGACATATAACTCAATAAAATCTTTAAACTTAAATTTTTAATATTAAAACCCTAAAATATCTATATGAAAGCAGCAAAAGACATAATGAATAAAAGAGTTATTTCTTTTTCTCCTAATGATTCTATATTTGATGTTGCTAAGGTATTTGCTAAGAAAAACATATCTGGAGCGCCTGTTATAGAAAAAAATAAAGTAATTGGAATAATAAGCGCTTCTGATATAATAAGATTTATTGATATAAAATTAGCAAAATTACCAATGATATATGCTCCTGGGATTTCTTGTTTTCTTTTAATGTTTGTTCAATTAGAAAAAGAAAATATTGATTTCAAAAAAGAATTGAAAAAAATAACAAGAATAAAAATAAGAGATGTAATGACAAAAAGCGTTATTACAATAAAACCAAATATTACATTGGTGGAGATAGCGAATATAATAGAAAAAAATGATGTAAATAGACTTCCTGTTATAGATAATAATGGTAAATTAATTGGTATAGTTACAAGAGCAGATGTTATTAAGGGATTGGTTTCTTAGAAAAGTATTTTAATTTCTAATTTTAAGAAATGATATGAAAAAAGTAAAAGTATATTCTACTCCAGCATGCCCGTTTTGTAGTATGGTAAAAAGATTTTTAAAAGAACATGGAATAGAATTTGAGGATATAAACGTCCAAGAGGATTTCGAAGCAGCACAAGAAATGATTAGGATAAGTGGGCAAACAGGAGTTCCAGTAATAGAAATAGACGGAGAAGTTATAATTGGTTTTGACGAACCAAGATTAAAAAAAGTATTGGGGATAAAATGAATAAAGAAGAATTGAGAAAATTATCTGAAAAATATGCAAAATCTAAAGGATTTAAATTAAATCCTAATGAGCAAATAGTTGATGTAATTCTTGAGGGATTACTAAAAAATGAAAAAGAATACGGCTATAGATATTGTCCTTGTAGGCCTGTAAGTGGAGATTTAGATGAAGATAGGGATAAAATCTGTCCATGTAAATGGCATAAAGACGAAATAAAGGAAATGGGACATTGCCATTGCAATTTATTTGTTAAAGGAGATTAGGATTTTACTGTATAAGCATAAAAGACATTATCAATATTTTTATAAAATTTACAAATTTTCTATTATGCTGACTTTTTTATATAATTTTGATTTACTAACAATCTTTTCATTTATATTTTCAACAACTTTTTTAATTAATTTATCGCGTGTTGCTAATGGATTACCTTTTATATAACAAAATAAAATCAATTCTAAATCCGTAAGACTTAATGTTGAATTATAATATTTTCTTTCCTTTAAATCTTGGACCAATTTATATTCTATATCATTATAAAATTCAGAAGGTATTTTATTTATATCACAAAACAATAAAGTTTCTTTTCTAATTTTCTTTGGTGTCTTTTGTAAATATCTAAAATCTATCTCTTCATCTAGGAATTTTACATTTGGTCGATCAAGATATTTGATTAAATCTTGTTTATTTATATTATTTTTTCTTGAAATATAATTTAATTCATTGGTAACTATATCCAATATGAGTATTTCTTTTTTAGGATTTAGGTTTCTTTTGGTTTTAAGTTCATTTAATATAGCAGAAGTATCAGCTACAATATAATCTGCTGTATATTCTCTAGCTCTCTCTACATTTTTTAAATCATATACACGAAGATGTTGACACATAGTTATCCCTTATCAGTAGTAATATAAATATTTTTCTATTCTTCACTTATAGATTCAAAAATTGATGAAAACGCCGAGGTAGGGATTTGAACCCTAAAGGGCCGAAGCCCACTGGATTTCTTTCATAGTTATGATTTAGACTCAAGTCCAGCGCATTACCAGATTCTGCCACCTCGGCTTAATCTTCTTTTTTCTTATTATTTTTTTTCTCAAGCCATTCATTAAATTTTATGTCATCAAGCCATTTTTCCATTTCTTTTACTGCATGTTTTGCTTCCATAGCATATAAGATTAATATAAGTACTGCTATTCCTGTTCCTAAGGCAATCCACACTTCTATTCTACTAGCAAATCCAAGATCTAACATTATTAACATTTATTTGTTAATTGTATTTAAGAATATCTATCATAATTTCAGATTATGTTTAAAACCAGCTTTTTCAGCTTTTTCAAGTTTCCATGCATCGTCTATTAGCATATCAGGAACATCATCAAGAATAGGAAAAGCTAACTTACATTTCTTACAAATAATAAACATTTCTTTCTTTTCTATATTTCCTTTACATTTTGGACATGCTAAAATTTCTAATAATTTTTTATTTATCATTCTCTTATCCTTAATACTCTATCAATTCTTATAGTTTTATTTTTTGCTATTCCTATTGCTATCAATTTATTTTTATAAAAAATAGCCACTTTTTCATCATATTTTGTTTTGTCCTTTTTTAGTATATCATCTTCTTGCAATGGTGCCCCGTGTTTTACTTTTTCTATTGCAGATTTTTTTATATATATTTTTTTTGAATTTTTTAGTGCTTTTTCAATTGGAATTATTTTATTTATATTGTCAATTTTTATAGAATCTTTTATAGAAAAATTTCCCACTTTTGTTCTTCTAAGATCCTTAAGATGTGCACCAATACCTAGTTCTTTTCCAATATCATGTATTAATTTTCGTATATACGTTCCTGATTGAACTTTGGTTCTGAAATATACATTTTTACCATCTTTTTTCAGAATTTTAAAAGAATAGATTTTTCTTTTTCTTGGCTTTCTTGCAACTCTTGATTTTACTGGTGGAATTTGCGTAATAGTTCCGATAAATTTCTGTTTTATTATTTTTCTAAGCTTATCTAATGAAATATCTTTATGCAAATACATGATCCCTTCATATTCTTTATCCATTTCAATAAGAAGTGGCATTGCTTTAAGTGCTTCATCAAAACATATAATGAGAACTCCTGTATAATTAGAATCTATAGTTCCTGTATGCCCAGCTTTTTTACAGCCAAGAATCTTCTTTACTCTATTGTCTATTTCATTACAAGTTAGACCAGCAGGTTTATCCAAATTAATTAAACTATATGAGATATTTTTCATAATTATTTCTTCTTAGATTTCTTTTTTGATGTTTTCTTTTCTTCTAAATTTTTCTTCTTGGTTTTTTTCTCAATTTTCTTTTTCTCTTCTTTTCTGGACTTTTCTTTTGGTTTTCCCAGAAGTTTTTCTTTTAGTGATTTCTTTGATTTTTCTTTTTTCTTTATTTGCTTTTTTGCTTTTTCAGCTTTTTTTGTAACTGCTCTTTCTTTGACAGTTTCAGGACTTGGTTTTTTCAATCCTAATTTCTTTAGAGCTCCAGCTGTTTCATAGGCTTTTATTACTTCTTTATCACTTGCGTCTTCTTTTATTTTTAAGAAATGTGATACTGGTTCTAAGTGATCTATATTACATCGTCTTCTTTTAACACCAGTTAATTCTCTAGGCCCAGTAACAAAAACAAAATTATCATCTATTTTCTTTATTATAACACAATATTTTCCTGCTTCTCTACCAGCAGTTTTCATACAAACTTGACCAACATTAAGTGTCGCCACTTATATCACCTCTAAATTAATTAGTAATTTTATTAATTAAAGAAATTTAAGCATTTCTAGCTTTTTCTTTCATAACTTCTCTCATACATCTAGAACACAAATTTCCACCATATGGCCTTTGAGGCTTTTTTTTTGTTTTTGCTAAATTCCTAAATATAGATGGAATTTTTCTTGGAATTCCATGTAACGGGTTTCCGCATCTGGCACATTTAGCTATTTTTGGTTTTCTTTTTAAAAAATGAGTAACTAATCTATTTCCAGGAGTTCTTACTTTTTTTCTTCTTAGTGTTCTTGATCTATGCATGGGTTTTGTCATTTAAACACCTATAATTTTTCTTATAACAATACTTAATGAGAAACTACAAATAATATACCAAATGAACCATGATAACTCATAACCACCTATAATTGGAAATGCTTGTGGTATAGTTGCTA
>JAFCEW010000030.1 GCA_017608955.1 Candidatus Aenigmatarchaeota archaeon
AGCTAAAATTATTTTTTCGACTTTGTCAGAATATCTAGTAATTTCATCAGCAATTTTTTTGTAATATTCTTTCATTTTGTCTTCTTCCATTTTGCTTGAGTATAGATTTTTGAAACTAGAAACAATTTCGACTCTATTTTTCTTTAAAATCCCAAATGTTGCTTCATCATTGTCAACAACTGCTATAAGAACTTGAGGAACAGAAGCCTGTGCTTTTTTTAGTTTTTCAATTTGATATTTTTTCCATTCCTTTTCGATTAACAATATAGTATCTATAGTTATATCTAAAGTATGATAAGAACCTAGTTGAACTTCTTCATTTCCTTCAATTATTTTTCCTGTTAGTCTTAAATTATTAGTATTTTTTTGAAATTCTATTTTTTCAACCTCTATTTTAAGGACCATTGGTTTTTTACCTGTTTTGATTTTTTTACCATCTCTCTCAATAAAAATACTTCTAAGAGTCCTAGATTTAACCAAATTTCCTTTTTCTATTACTTCTTTAAGATACCATAAATCGTCGTTCGAGGTTATTTTAACTTGAACATATCCTTTTTCAAAATCTGATTTTAGTATTTTCATAAAAATATACTAGATTTCAAGATTAAAATTCATTAAACATAAAAAATATTAGTTTAAAAAACAAACAATTCTTATATGGCAGAACAAAAAATGGACGAATTTATGTTTGTTCTTTTAGCAGGACTATTAATGATAATAGTAATGTTACTTGCATGGGGAGTCCCTGAAGAAACAGGCAATAATGAAACAAATATAGAAAATATGACTGGGACATTTATAGTTGGAACACAAGTAACACATACTCCTAAAATTATAAGATTTGGTGATTTTGAAGTTAGTTATGCTCTGGGATCTGATGAAATTGTAACAAAAGGTAATATAGAAATTAAAAGAAATATTATATCTGAAACAAAACAAAGAATAGGTGGTAGAATAGATGAAAATATGGATATTGTAACTTCTGGTTATATTACTATTGATATATTAGATACAAATTCTGCTGGTAAATTAATAGTTAAAGTAAATGATAATGTAGTATATAATAAAGTTGCATATCCAGGTAGATTGAATATTGAAGTTGATAAATCATATCTAAAAGATTACAATATAGTAGAACTTTCAACAACCGTTCCAGGATTAAAATTCTGGTCTAGTTCAGTCTATAGAATAGAAAATATAGGATTTGGAATAAAATTCTATGGAAATAAAGAAATGTTTAATACATTTCAATTAGATAAAAATGATTTGGAGGATTTTGAATATGGAGAAATTAATTTTAAAACAAAAGAACATGAAGGTCTTGGTGATTTATTAATAAAAATAAATAATTATAGAGTCTTTAAAGGAGTACCATCATATCATTTCTCACAAAAATTTGATAAGTATGATGTTGGTTTAGTGAATGGACAAAATACAATATCATTTTCATGTGATAAAGGAACGAGTTATAGTTTAGATGATGTTGAATTGAATATATTTTATAAAGAAACAACCAATAAAATAAAAACATATAGTTTTAAAATTACAAGCTCTGATTACAATAAACTCAAATCTGGAAATAAAGGAAAAATAACATTTTATATTGTTGATTCCAATTATCTTGGAAATTTAAAATTATATATAACTGATTCTTATGGTGATAAACATAATATAGCTACTATAGAAGATTACGATATTGATGAATATGAGTCGGTTAGTTTTGATAAAGATGATGTTAGCATAGGTACAAATAAATTAACATTTGAAGCTACTTCTGATGGATTATTTACTTTAAGGAATTTAAATATAGAAGTTTAAACCATAAAGATTAATCTTAAAAAATCTCTTAGCCCTGTTGCCATACCTAAAATGAAAATAATTAGTTTTATAAAATTGTTTAATTGTTTATCTTCTGAAAAATTATCTATGAGATATAGTATTGAAATTACAGCAACGAATTTTACAATTACAAAAGAATAAATATGTCCTGTTAGATTAATCAAAAAATTTGGTAATACATGTTGTTCAGAATAGCCAAAAAAATATAACGAGACAAATGTTGTATTAGCATCAAACATTTGAGCAAAGATAGCAAGCTTATTCTCTAATGACCATGGTAAAAATTTTAATAAAAGCAACCATGGGATTAAAAACAGCAAAATATAGCATGAGCCAAGAAAGTTTAGATATTCTATTTGATATAATGGATATATTATAAGAAGAATTCCTATTGAAAACATTAACTTATAATATGGAATTTTAGTTTTTTTCTGAATAAGATTTGTAATAAGAAGAATTGGAAAAGCAATAAAAAATATTAGGACATATATAAACGGCGTTATGAACAAACTTCCTCTTAAGATATAAGCATCTCTAAGAACTCTTAATGAGCTTCCTAGTATTATATATGGGATCACAGCAAAAATCAATTTTCTATCAATTTTGATTTTCATTTTTTTTAGAACAAGAAATATAACATAAGCTGTTACTACTAAAACAATAGAATAAACAGATGTGTTTACTATATTATATCCTGATGTGTTTACAAAATAATTTGAAAAAAATTCTTGCATAAAAGAATATTATTTTATAAAACTAAAAAATACTTATGAAGAGTGAACTATTATTCATTTTTTTATTTATGATTATATTTATTTCAGGATGTACTATTAGACCCAATCCAGAAATACCATATGATGATAATGCTATAAAACTGGATAATTTTTTAATTCAGAAACAAGTCAGACCAGAAAAAACAGTTTTTATTGATTTTTCTGTTGTTAATCAAGTTGAAAATCCTGTAAAAAATTTGGATATAAAAATATCTAATACTGGCGGATTTACTATTGAAAAAATTTCATGTGAAGATAGTACATCAAATGAAAATGGCTGTAGTTATGATAAATTAGATTCTTTAGATGCAAAAGATATTAGTTTTCTACTAAGAGCCCCAACAAAAGAAGAATTAGGATTTGTGGATCCATTTGAATCAGAAATAACAATAACTGTTGAATATGACTATCAAGGTGAGAGTATTGTAGTATTTCCTGTATTAGGATATAAGGAAACAACAGAAAGACATATGAAAACTGGACAAAGTCATGGACCAATACATGTTGATATAAAACCTGGATTTTTGTTAAAATATGAAGAAAATGGAAGAACTGTGACAGAAAAAGATTGGGCAACAAAAGAAGTTCCTTTTGACATAGAAGTTTCTGTTAATAATGTTGGTTCTTTAGGGTCTAGTTATGAATATCCAAGCATAGATTTGAATTCATTTGAAATAGAATTAAAAAATTTAAAAGTTGATAGATCAACCGAAAACTCATGTGATTTAGATGGTGATACCATATTAACACCAAAAGAAACTATTAGTGTACCAACTGAATTACCTTTAATATGCACAATAAATCCAATCAGTGATCCAGGGAAAATAACCGCAAAATATAGCTATAGATATAAATTTATCAAAAAAGAAACAATTACTATAACTGAAAAAACATTTTAAATGTCTTTTTCAATAATATTATATTAGGTGTAATGATGAAAAAGATATTGCCAATATTAATTCTTCTTATTTTTATTATAGCACTTTCTGGATGTATTGGTGATAGAACACAAGGTGGAAGTTCTAATGGTCTTATAATACAACGATTTACAGCTGATCCTGATACTGTAGAAGGTGGAGAAATTGTTTATTTTACTGCAGATGTTAAAAATGTAGGAGGGGCAAGGGCAGAAGGAATTAGCGCTGAATTAATTGGCCTACCATGGAGTGTATCTCCATTAAGTGAAAGTGGTTGTACAATTTTATATCCACCAGAAGAGGGTGTAGAAGGTGAAGTATGTACATTTGAATGGCAAGGAACAGCTCCATCAGCTGATACAACAATGACATATCCAGTTGATGTAAAGATAAATTATAATTATGCAACACATTATGATGCTTTGGTGAGAGTTGCTTCAAGAGATTGGATAAGAAGTTTGCCACAAGACCAACAAGAATCAGAAAGAAAAAAATTAGGTATAAGTCAAGAAAGTGCACATATTGGACCAATACACGCAACATTGAAATTAAGAACAAATGAAGTTTACAGTGGACGAAATGCATATGTCTATATATACATTCAAAATGTTGGTAGCGGAAGACCCGAAAATGATATGGTAAATGTTGCTATAGAAGGCCTTACAGAATGCAGTAAAAAGGGAGCTGTAAAATTATCACAAGGACAAAGCACTCAAATTAGATGTCAATTGGGTACTGGTGGTATAGATAAATGGAAAAGTGCAAAAGTTGGAATTGATTTATCATATAGATATTGGGTTAAAAGTACAACAGAAGTAACTGTTCTTGCAAAGCCAATTGAATAAAATGGGTCTATCCAGAATCGAACTGGATTCTCTACCGTTCTCAAAATTTGTGAGGGTAGCGTCCTACCATTAGACTATAGACCCATATCAAAAATTTTTTAATGTTTTTTGTGTTTCTAATTTTATATTATCTTGTTTTTGCTTAAATTCTTTAAATTTATTTTCATCAAAAACAGGAATTCCATAAACACCGTCATAGCCAGGAATTATCTTTATTTTTTCTTCTCTATTTAAAATTATAAATTTAGCCAATTTTTCATTAGTTTCTTTTTTAAGTTCTTCGATTGGTGTTTCTAAAAGAACTTTAAATTCACTTCCAAATTTATTTATTAATTTCATATATTCACTCCAGATTGTTTTTGAATATAATGTATCAATTTTAAAAACAACCTTTATTAGTTCTGCTAATGGGATTAATTTTTTAAAGGGAATTGCATTTTTTGGTTTATAACCTTCAGGTCGATCTGCTAACTTCTCAACTCTTTGCTCAACACCAATAGTGAGAGGTTTTTT
>JAFCEW010000002.1 GCA_017608955.1 Candidatus Aenigmatarchaeota archaeon
TATACAAGACTGGCGGGTTATTTTTTCAGATGTCTTAAATATATCTTTAGAAACCTTTTCTTTATGAATAGTGATTTGATATTTTCCTTCAGGGGTATGAACTATAAGAAACTTCAATTTTCCTATATCTCTTATTTCTTCTACCCATCCATTAATTTGCATAATATTCATTTTATTATTACAGATTTATTAGTTTTCTTTTTGTCATTTTTTGCTTTTAATCCTAAATAGAAATTAATTTTCTACTCATTCTTTAATTTCTAAATTTAAAATTTAATTTTAATTTATTAAACATGCCAACTGGACTCCTTTCTGAACTAGAATTTTATTTAATAGGAAATTATAATATACGTGAGGAAAAGAAAAAAATTAAAAAAAAATATAGGAGATTTTCTAAAAAATTCTAAATACAAATCTAAAATAAAAAAATATTCAATAGAAACTGAACAAAATAAAATAAAAATAAAATTCCATCATTATGATAGACATAATAAAGAAATAAGATTTCAAATGGGATTTTTCTTAATTGATGTGAAGAAAAAGATTGAGGAATTTTATAATAAAGAAAATGTCAATTTTATAGAAATCTATGATTGGGTTTCTGAGTTCTAAGTGCCCTGACCCGGATTTGAACCGGGGACCTTCACCTTAGGAGGGTGCTATTCTATCCAGGCTGAACTATCAGGGCTATATATTTTAATTACTATAAAAGATTTATGAATATAAAAAATAACAAAAATTCTTTTTTATTTGAAGTAAAAATAAAACCAAATTCTTCTAAATTTAAAATAGATTTAGATAAAAAAATTATATATTGTAAATCTCCTGCTGAACAAAACAAAGCAAACCTAGAAATAATAAAAAACCTGGAAAAATTCTTTAACACAAAAGTTCAAATAATAGCAGGATTAAGACAAAAGCACAAAAAAATTCTAATCCATAATATAACAAAAGAAAGTTTTGAAAAGATGATTAAATGCCAATAAGAGATTTAATGGAAGATGTGGTTGAAATCTTAAAAGATACTTATTATGGAGACGTTAGATTCGAGAAAGGATATGGATCTGTGGTAAGAAAGAATAAAAGTGAAGAAAATATATCTTCAGCATCTTCTAATGGTATATGTATACGTGCATTCTCTGATAATAAATGGTATTATTTAGGTTTTGATAGAATAGATAAAAAAACAATTCTTTCTGAAACAAAAAAATTAGTAAAAAAAATTGGCAACAAAAAATCTAATCTATATTTGCAAAAACCATGGAAATTAAATAAAACAATAAAACTGAAAATAGATCCAGAAGATATTTCTATAGAAGAAAAATTAAAAAATGTAAGAGAAATTTTTAAAGAAATAATGAAAAATAAACAAATAGTTAATTGTGGAGTAGGAATTAGTCATTCAAGAAATGAAACTATTTTTATGAATACAGAAGGCTCAGATCTTAAACAAGTCCTACCGTTTTTCGGATTTGTAATAACAGTAACTGCTAAGCAAGGAAAAAGAGTAGAAGATGATTATTTTGTAATTGCTAAACAAGGTGGATATGAATTATTTTCATTTCTGGATATAAATGAAAAAATAAATATGGTTGTTAATAACGCAAGAAAAATGTTAACATCAAAAGTTCTAAAAGGGGGGAAATATGATATCGTTGTTGATCCTGATGTTACTGGTGTTATTGCTCATGAATCATTTGGTCATGGATTAGAAGCTGATCAAGTTATAAGAAACAGATCATATCTAGCAAATCTAAAAGGAAAAAAAATCATTTCTGAACTGGTATCTATTCATGATAATGGTGCTTTGGAAAATGAGAGGGGATTTTTATTTTTTGATGATGAAGGAATAAAATCACATGATACAGTATTAGTAAAAAATGGTGTTCTAAAAAGTTTTATGCATGATAGAGAATCTGCGGCATTTATGAATGCAAAACCAACAGGAAATGCAAAAGCCCAAGATTTTTCAAGAAAAGTTTATGTAAGAATGACAAACACATACATTGAGAAAGGAGATTGGGATGTTGATGAATTAATTAGAGATACAAAAAAAGGATTTTATCTTGTTAAATGCTTGACAGGAATGGAAGATCCTTTGCAAGGTAATTTACAAGTTATAACACATAAGGCAATAGAAATAAAAAATGGAGAATTGGGTGATTGGTATAAGGGTGTTGGAATAACAGGAAAAACATTAGAATTTCTAAGTAATGTCGATGCTGTTGGAAATGATTTTGATGTAAGAGGATCAGGATGTGGGAAAGGACATGAAGATTATGTTCCTGTATCTAGTGGTGGTCCTCATATGAGAATAAGAAATGCAATTATAGGTTGAGAAAATGAAGGAATATATTTTATCGCAATTAAAAAAATCAGCAAAAAATTATGAATTATTTATGCAACATACAAAAATAAATGAAATTCATATCCAAAAGAATAGAATTTTTTTGGAAAATATAACCAAGGATAGAGGATATGGAATCAGAATTTATAATAAAGGAATTGGTTTTAGTTCTAGCAATATTGGTACATTTTTTGCAATAAACAAAACAATAAAAGATGCAAAGAAATCAGCTAGTTTATCTGAAAAAGTTCAATTTCAATTTCCATCACAAAAAAAATTCAAGACTGTCAAATCAGTTGATAAAAAAATAAAAGAAAATGCTGAACATGAAATAAGAGATTTTGCCGAACAAATTTTAAATATAATACCAAAAGATGTTCTAATTTCGTTTGGAAAACTAAGAACTTATGACTCTTATACAGATATAATAAATTCAGAAGGATTAAACGTACGAAAAGAAGAATCTGATTTTATGATAGAGATGTCACTTATAGTTGAAAAAAATGGAAAAAAGGTTGAATTTTGGCCGCATCAATATAGAACAAGAATACAAGATATATCAATTTCAGATATAGAGAGATGGATTAAAATAGCACGAGATCAATTAAAAGCAAAAGCACCAAAGACAGAAAGAACAACTGTTATATTTTCACCTTCTTCTGTTCTAGATGGATTGGGATCAGTAATAGGAACTCATGCCTCAGCATCAGCAAAAGTAAATGGAATAACAAAATTAGTTCCAGAAGAAAAGGTTGCAGTGAAGGATTTAACTATAATAAGTGATGGATTATATCCTTATGGACTGATGACAAATTCTTTTGATGATGAAGGCAATCCACAAAGGAAAATAAATATAATAGAAAAAGGAATTTTCAAAAATTATGTTTATGATCAATTTTATGGAATAAAGGATAATCATGAATCAACTGGGAATGGATTGAGACAAGGTGATGTTTTTTTTGTTTTTGACGGAAAATATGGAGTACAACCAACAGACCAGATTTCTAATTTTTATATAAAACCAGGAAAAAAATCTTTAGAAAAACTAATAAGCGAAGTAAAACATGGAATATTAGTTGATAAATTCAGTTGGCTTTCACCAGATTCAATCAGTGGAACATTTTCTTCACAGATAAGTGCAGGATATTATATTGATAATGGGGAAATAGCTGATCCAATAAAAGGAGGATTGGTTACAGGAAACTTTTTTGATCTAATACAAAATATCTCAGGAATTTCGAATGAATCTAAAATAATATCTGGTGGAACTATTCTTGCTGGTGTTTGTCCCTATATAAGATTTGAAAATGTATTAGTTGCTGGAGAATAATATGCCAGTTTCAAAGAAAAAATTCAATTTATTTAAGAAAAGATTAAAAGAAAAAGATATTGATATTGCAGTGTTTCTTTGCTTGGGACCAATTCATGACTTTAATATACAATATTTTACAGATTTCCCTCAAGAAAAAGGATTTTCATTTAGCTGTTTATTAATTGACAATAAAAGGACACTTTTTGTTTCTAAACTTGATTATGACAGAGCCAAAACATATAATATAGAAAAAATCATATGTTTAGATAAAAAGAGACATTTACATAATTATTTGAAAGACAAACTAAAACCAAAAATGAAAGTTGGAATTGTAGAAAATATTTTCCCTTATTCTTTTGTAAAAAAATATCGACAGACAAAATTTGTTGATATATCAGATATTCTTTTAGAAATTAGGGCAATAAAAGAAGAACAAGAAATTAATAGAATAAAAAAAGCTTGTAAAATAGCGAATCATGGGATTAAGATAATACAAGAAAACTTATCAACAAAAATAAGAGAAAGAGAATTAGCATTTTTATTGGAAAAAGAAATGATTAAAAAAGGAGCAGATGAATTATCTTTTCCGACTATAATAACTTCTGGTAGCAGGTCAATTCATATACACCCTTATCCATCTTTTTCAGACAAAAAAATAAAAAAAGGATTAGGATTAGTTGATTTTGGGGTTAGATACAAAGGGTATTGTTCTGATGTTACACTTCCATTCTCAATTGGTAGATTATCAGAAAAACAAAAAAAGATTGTTAAAACAGTTGAAGATGCATATGAAAAATCTATAGATGCTTTAGAGATTGGAAAACCAACATGGCAAATATATGAAGTAGCAAAAAATATAATAGAGAAAAATGGGTTTGAATTCAAACATGCTTTAGGGCATGGATTGGGAATAGAATTGCATGATGTCCCATCATTTTCACCAAAATCTGAAGACAAAATGCAACTAAAAGAATGGAAAGAAATAAAATTAGAAAAAAATATGATATTTACAATCGAACCAGGAGTTTATACGAAATATGGTGGTTGCAGAATAGAAAATGATATTTTAATGGATAAAAAACCTAAAATATTAACCAGATCTAAGTTTTTTGAACTTTAGAAAAGCATAAAAATCTTATAATTTCATCCTTTTTATGAAGTTATATAATAATTTATCAATTGAAGAAAAAGAAAATCTAAATTCACGGAAAGAATTATATAGAGATTCTATAAAAATGATTCGTCTTTCTTTTTTGTATAATCATAAATCAATAGAAAATTTAGACAAAGAATTTGTATGTTCCAAGACATGTGATTATTATGGAAGTATATGCAAAGGAATGCCAGAATGTCCTTATAATATAGAATTTTTATTATTTTTAATGATAGGTCAAAAAATCCGAAATGAAATATTAAAAAAACTTAATTTATAGCAGATTCTAAATAATATACATGAAAAGAAAAGTCATAATAATGGGAGCAGCCGGTAGAGACTTTCATAATTTTAATGTATATTTTAGAAACAATCCAAACTATGATGTAGTTGCCTTTACTGCAGCACAAATTCCAAATATATCCGGAAGAAAATATCCTAAGGAATTGGCTGGGAAAAGATATCCCAAAGGAATAAAAATCTATCCAGAATCAGATTTACCGAAATTAATTAAAAAATTCAAGGTAGATGAAGTTATTCTAGCTTATTCTGATTTGCCATATATGCATGTTATGCATAAATGTGCTCTTGTGAATTCTTGTGGCGCAGATTTTACAATGATGGGGCCAACAAATACAATGCTAAAATCAAAAAAGAAAGTCATATCTGTTTGTGCAGTAAGAACTGGTTGCGGAAAAAGCGAAACAACAAGAGCAGTATGTAAAATTTTAGACAAATTACATAAAAAATATGTTGTGGTAAGACATCCAATGCCATACGGAGATCTCAAAAAACAAATTATTCAAAGATTTGCTACATTCAAAGATTTGGATAAATACAATTGCACAATAGAAGAAAGAGAAGAATATGAGCCTCATATAGTTCAGGGTCATGTTGTTTATGCAGGAGTAGATTATGAAAAAATATTAAGACAGGCAGAAAAAGAAGCTGATGTAATAATATGGGATGGCGGAAATAATGATTTGCCATTTTATAAGCCAGATCTTCATATAGTTTTGACTGATCCTCACAGACCAGGACATGAAATAACATATTATCCTGGTGAAGCAAATCTAAGAATGGCAGATTTAGTTATTATAAACAAATCAAAAACAGCAAAAAAGCAAGATATAGAAACAGTCAGATATAATATAAGAAAAGTTAACCAAAAAGCAAAGATAATATATACTGCATCTGAAATTGTGGTAGAGTATCCAGAGATGATACAAAATAAAAAAGTTCTTGTTGTAGAAGATGGACCAACTTTAACTCATGGCCAAATGTCTTATGGAGCTGGATATATAGCTGCTAAAAAATCAAAATGTAATATAATAGATCCTAGAAAATATGCTGTTGGTTCTATAAAGAAAGTATTTGAAAGATTTCCTAACTTAGGTAAAGTATTGCCAGCAATGGGATACAGCAAAAAGCAAATAAAAGAATTACAGAAAACAATCAATAAAGCAAAATGTGATATTGTAATAATCGGAACTCCTATTGACTTAAGAAAAATCATAAAAATGAATAAACCAGCAGTAAGAATAAGATATAAACTTAAAGAAATTGGCACACCAGAACTAGAAAAAACTATTAAAAAATTTATTTAATGTGGAAAAAATGAATTGGAAAATATTATTTATATTATCACTATTTGTTAATTTGATGTTATTTTTTGCATTCATTTCTTATAATCTTGATCTAGATAAAAATGAGTTATATATTCAAAATTTAACACAAGAAAATCAAGAATTAGAAAATAAAATAGATTTACTTCAATCTCAGATAAATAACTTTACAAGATTTTTTAAAAATAATTCAGAAAAGGTAGATTCAGAATTACGAGATCCATCTTGGGATGAATTAAAAATGTTTCTTGAAGCAGATGATACTAATAGATTGTTATATAATGACTCTTTTGTTTGTTCTGGATTCGCAATCGAACTATTCAAGCGCGCTAGAAGCAATGGATTAAGATGTGGTATCGTTGAAATAGAAGAAACTAATAATATAGGACATATGTTAAATGTCTTTAATACGATAGATAAAGGACTTGTTTTTGTTGATGTAACTGGAAATGAACAAGGAACAGCAAATGATAAAATTGCATATATAGAGATAGGAAAACCTTATGGCACAATAGAATTAGATAAAGTAAAAGAAAATCTCATATCATGTGATGTGGATTGTGAGGATTTAATTAGTAAAGTACAATATACTTATTATCCTAATATTTTTGAATACAATTATTATCTCAAATTTAAGAAATGTAAAGATTTTTATGAAAATTGTATAAACATATATAATCAGAATATAGAAGAATTTAATAAAGGAAAGAGAAAATATACTTATTCTGAACTTAATTCTTGGAGTAGCAATCTTGGATTGTTAGAAGATCAGATAACAAGTAATAATTTTTATGTTATAGTCGAATCAGATCCTGTAGAAAATATACAGCTTTATTGGTAATGGGCCTGGGAGGATTTGAACCTCCAATCTCCTCGTCCGAAGCGAGGCGCATTATCCAAGTTCTGCTACAGACCCATATAAAATAATAGAACTAGAAAAATAATAAATAAAGCGCCCCGAGCAGGATTCGAACCTGCGACCTTTTGGTTACCGTTGCTAAGATTAACAGCCAACTGCTCTACCACTGAGCTATCGGGGCTTATGGATATAACCGATTTAATGTTCTTGGGAATGTAATTGCTTCCCTTATATGTGGTAGTTTACAAACCCACCATACAACTCTTTCAATTCCCAATCCGAACCCAGAGTGTGGAACAGATCCGTATTTTCTTAAATCTAAATACCATTCATATGCTTTTTCTGATATTCCTATCTTTTTGATTCTTTGCTTTAAAAGTTTTACGTCCCAAATTCTTTCGCTTCCTCCTATTATTTCTCCATAACCTTCTGGAGCTATCATATCATTGCATAAAACAACTTTTGGATTTTCTGGATCAGGTTGCATATAAAATGCTTTAACTTCTACTGGATATCTGTGAATAATAATGGGTTTCTCAAATTGCTTTGATATAAACTTTTCATGAGGAGCACCAAGATCCTCTCCCCATTTTATATCAAACTTATTTTTTTGAAGTATATCAATAACTTCACTATAAGATATTCTCACAAAAGGAGGTTCTACTGTTTTTAATGGTTTTATATCTCTTTTTAAGATATCTAAATCTTTTTTGTTTTTTTCTAAAACAGCTTTAATCATTGCTGTAACTAATTCTTCTTGTAACTTGATATTTCCTTCAAAATCAAGAAATGCAACTTCTGGTTCTATCATCCAACATTCTGTTAAATGTCTTACAGTTTTAGATTTTTCAGCTCTAAATGCAGGACCAAAAGAAAATACTTTGGCAAGACTAGCTATAGCAGCTTCAATATACAACTGAGCACTTTGGCTTAAATATGCTTTTTTTCCAAAATATGGGGTTTCGAATAAAGTTGTAGAATCTTCGCAACATGTTGGTGTTAAAAGAGGAGCTGTAACCATATAAAATCCGTTATCATCTAAATATTTTAAACCACTTTTTATTATAGTATCTCTTATTCTAAGAATTGCAACTTGTCTAGGACTTCTAAGCCAAAGATGTCTATGACTTAATAAAAAATCAGGACCATGTTCTTTTTTACCAATAGGAAATTCATCTGATATTTGGAATATTTTTAATTTTTTAATTTGTAATTCATATCCATTTGGAGCTCTTTTATCCTTTTTAACTATAGCTATTATATCTACAGATGATTCTTGAGTTATTTTTTCAGCATCTTCGAATGTTTTTTTATCTACTTTATCTCTATGAACTGTTGATTGTATAAATCCTGTTCCGTCTCTAATAATCAAGAATTGAATTCCTCCACTGGATCTTTTGTTTTGTACCCAACCTTTTATTTCTACTTCCTTTCCATCAAATTTGCCATCTAGAATATCTTTTATTTTACAATACATCTAAACAACCCCTATTTTTTATTAGAATTTTTGAGATTATAAGATTTAAATAAAACTTAGAAACAGAGATTCAGATTGAAACAACTAATTTTCATTCAAAACACTTAAAATAATATTTATAATTAAATATTTAAAAATTGTTTTTTTATAAAATAGGCAATAACTGTTCTAATTCATATTGTGTAACTAAATGATTTTCTATGTCCTTTCCTGTAACATTATATATATAGTCTTCCCATTGTTTTTTTCTATTAGCTATTATACTTTGATGGATATGTTTTCCTAACACATATTTAACTAATTTACTTTTTTTCATTATCTCTGTGGCCTCTTTAAGATTTTGAGGCAAAGATGTAATACCTCTTTTTGTTATTTCTTCTTCATTTAAATTATATATGTTTTCTTCTACAGGATTTGGTAATTCATATTCTTGTTCTATACCTTTTAAACCACATGCCAACATAAGGGCAAATGTTAAAGGAATATTGCATGCAGGATCAGGAAATCTGACTTCAATTCTTGCGGCTTCTGGAGTTTTAAATTGTGGTACTCTTACAGCAAGTGATCTATTTCTTGTCCCCCAACATAATACTGTTGGAGCTTCATAACCTGGTACTAACCTCTGATAAGAATTAACCCATTGATTTGTTATAGCAACAATTTCACAACCATGATTTAATATGCCTGCTATGTACATTTTTGCTATATCTGAAAGTTTATATTTATCTCTTGGGTCATAAAAAACATTTTTTCCGTCTTTTGTTAGGCTTTGATGCACATGCATCCCATTACCATTTCTATTTTGAAATGGCTTTGGCATAAATGTTGCATAAAGACCATTCATATTAGCAACATCTCTTACTATTAATCTATATAACATAGATCTCAGTGCCATTTCAAATGCATCTGTATATTTTAAATCTATTTCATGTTGTAATGGTGCAACTTCATGATGGCTATATTCTACAGGGATATCCATTTCTTTACAATGCTTCATTATACTACTCCTAGTTGGTCTATCTTTGTCATTATCCATTCCTATGCTAAAATAATATCCAGAATCTGTAGGTTTTTCAGTCAAATTTAAAACATTATTAATTTCACGGGTATGATTTTCTAATAGAAAGAATTCAAGTTCTGGTCCAGTATAAAAATTATCAAATCCCATTTCTTTAGCTTTTTCTATTTGTTTTTCTAATATCCATAAAGAATCACCATCAAATCTTTTTCCATCTGGTCTCTCTATAGTACAAAATAATATTCCTGTATTATCGCTATCTAACTTATATTTCCTAATAGTTGCAGGAATAGGTTTTAATACTAAATCACTCTCTTCTATTCTAGCAAATCCTTCTATAGAAGATCCATCAACACTTGCACCGTTTTTAAGTTTATCATCAATCTCCTCAATAGGTATTTCAACATTCCTTAAAAAACCTAAAACATCAGGAAAGAGCAAATTCAAATATTCTATTTTTTCTTTTTTTAGAAATTTATAAAAATCCTCTTCTGTTTTTACTTGCATATGATTTTACTAGAAAATACAAATATAAATTATATATTTAATATAATAGTCATATGAAAGGTAAAAATAAAATTAATTTTACAGATATTCATAATTTTGACAAAAATAGTAAAAATATTGAACATATGTATATTGATAATCTTGACAAAAAAATATTAAATGAAATACTCAATGATTCAAGATTATCTTACAGACAAATAGCAAAAAAACTTAAAATTTCAACAGGAACTGTTCTTAACAGAATAAAACAATTACAAAATAACAACATAATAAAATATTACACAACAATTCTAGATCATGAGAAACTGGGTTATGATCTTTCTGTAATAATTGAGATAAAAGTTTCAAAAGGAAAATTAATAGATATTGAGAAAATAATATCAAAACATCCGAATGTTTGTGCGGTATATGACACAACAGGATTAAATGATGCGTTTATAATTGCAAAATTCAAAACTAAAAATCAATTGAATGCTTTTGTAAAAGGTTTACTAGAAATGGAATTTGTAGAAAGAACAAATACGCATTTAATTTTAAACACCATAAAAGAAGACTTTAGGATTATTTAGACTATTTCCATAAGAAATCCACAAGAAATAAAGGTTATTGATTTTTTGTTTCAAAAGAAATATAGGTTATAGTTTATAATAATTTTTTTAAATAGGAAACCAAAAAATAATAATTGGGTTTAATTCTTAGGGTTTTGTGCAGTATTAGTTGGGTTTAATTCTGCTTATAATAATTAAGAGTATACCTCTTAAAAGAATTTCGACATTAAAAAATATATGTTTCAAAACATAGGAGGGAAGTTTGGTATGGAAACTATAATTCAAAATGCATTAAATAGAAAACCTGTTGAAGATTCTCCAACAGACAGGTTCAAACTACAAAACAATTCTGGAGTAACACAAGAAAATATAGATTACTTTAAACAAGCAGAAGAAGAATTTGGATTTTCAGTAAAAAAAGCAAGAATAAGTGTAGTAGGTTGTGGAGGAGCTGGCCAAAATAGTATAACAAGATTAAGCGAAATGGGGGTTCAAGGAGCAAATACAATTTCATTAAACACAGATGCTAAACATCTTACTGTAGGAAAGGCAGATAAAAAAATCCTATTAGGAAAGGAATTAACAAGAGGATTAGGAGCTGGTGGCTATCCTGAAGTTGGTAAAAAAGCAGCAGAAGAATCTAGAAATGAAATAAAAGAAGCTTTGGAAGGATCTGATCTTACATTTGTATGTGTAGGTGAAGGTGGTGGTACTGGTACAGGTGCTGCACCTATTGTAGGAGAAATAGCAAAATCAATGAATTCTATTGTAATAGGAGTGGCAACAATGCCATTTAAAATAGAAGGATCAAGAATTGCAAAAGCAGAAGAAGGATTAGCAAGACTAAGAGAAGTATGTGACACAGTTATAGTTATAGAAAATGATAAGCTATTGAAATATGCTGGCCAATTACCACTACAACAAGCATTTGCGGTTGCTGATGAGTTAATAGCAAGCATGGTTAAAGGAATAACAGAAACAATCACATTACCATCATTGGTTAATGTTGATTATGCTGATGTTAGAACCATAATGCATGCAGGTGGAGTAGCAGCTTTGGGAGTAGGAGAAAGTAACAGTAGCGATAGAGCAAGAGATGCTGTAACAAAAGCATTAACAAATCCATTATTAGAAGTTGACTATGCAGGAGCAAACGGAGCATTGGTTCATATAACAGGAGGAAATGACTTGACATTAGATGAAGTAAATGAAATCGGAGAAACAGTATCAAGTTATTTGGATCCATCAGCACAAGTAATTTGGGGAGCAAGAATACTACCAGAATTTAATAACAAGATCCAAGTCATAACTATAATAACCGGCGTTCAATCACCATATATATTAGGTCCTATATCAAGAGAAAAGCCTGTTGTCAGAGAATTAAATCAGGCTTTAGGCATTGATGTAATAAGATAATGCTTTACAGGTCACCCCCTATTTTTTCTTTTTTATTTTTGAGGTGAAAAGTATGAAAGAAGAAGACGTAATACTCTCTCTTGTAAAAGACCTAAGCGAGAAAAATGGTAACTGTTATGAGCCAAAATTAGTCAAACTTGCAACTCTTTTAAATATAAACGCTGAAAGAGTTCAAAAAATCAAAGAAGATCTTGCACAAAAAGGCAAACTTGAAATTAAAGGAAGCAATATTTTTCTTCCTTAATTTTTTTTTTTTTTTTACATTTTAGCTATGGCAGCTTCACCAGCATGCCATGAAAGTCTAGGTCTAGCTTGTAAAGTATAAATTCTTTCTGAATTATCATCTAGGACTATAGACGCACCTTTCCATTTGGGTAAGGAATCTATATATTTCTGAATATCTTCCATCATATATGTCTGCATAACAGAGTGCAGTGCATCTAAATCTGCTTTTGATGTCAGAGTATGAGCAATAACCATATCAGACTGAGAAATTACATCTTGATGAACTTTATTTGGCATCTGAGTCATTGGAACAAAGCTTATACCAGGCTCTCTTCCCTGCTTTACAATAGTTAAAATAGGATCTGTTGATACAGTTTTAGTATCATTCGGACAAAATTGGTGTGCTTCATCCATCATTAACCAGACCATTGGAAATCTTTCTTTCAATTCAATTTCACCCATTTTGGCCAATTCTTCTTGCTTTCTTGCCATTATTCTTTTTTGATATATTTCTCTTGATATTAATGCGACAAGCAAATTACGGACAGACCATGCTTCTGTTGCTCTTAATCTAGAAACATCAAATATATTTATCATTCCTGGTTTCATTATTTCTTCAATTCTTATTCCCTCTGTCCCAAAAACACCCCATTGATCAGCAACCGTCAGCATATTATCTAAAGCTGATTTTGTTCTTGTATCAATTCCTCTGTCATCTTTAATTTCTGATATCAAGTCATTTATTTGAAACTTTTCATTTCTTCTATGAAATCTATTAACAACTTTTTGTAGACCTAATGCGATTGGGTTTGTCATAGGAAGATTAAATGCCAAAGTCCAATCTTCTGCTGTAAATTCATAAGGAGGAACAGATATTCCAAAATCAACTGGTATTTCAGCCTTTTGAAATTCTTCTTTTTGTTTAAAAGGAACATAAACTTTTACTATATCTTTAAATCCTCTTGGTTTGAGATTCCATTTATCCAATAAAACAATTTGATCCTCATTAGGAACTTTGGTACTCCAATAGATACCCATGGTGTCTATCATAACAACCGTAAGATTTTTTCTGAAACTCTCTGGTAAAGATGCAATTTCTTCTGCTATTATTCCTCCTGTATATGATTTACCTGAACCTCTTTTTCCGCAAATCAAAATAACATGAGGTCTTAGAAAATCTAAAAGAATTTTATTTGTTAAATGTGCTTCATCTCCTTTTCCAACAATATGTTTACCTATATATCCAGTTCCTTGTTTACCATATTTTTCTAGGTCATCTGGTCGTCTTCCTACAATAATTTCATGCATAATAATTTTTTGTTTTTGATACTAAATATAGATTTTTTATAGTTTTTTACAACTCATGGTGGTTATAAAGAAAAATAAATATTTCAGATTAAACATGGATTATGAATAATAGTCTATTAGTATTAGATTTAAGTGTAATTTGTAAAGATGTTCTTGCTGTAAAATTAGATGAAAGCACTTGGAAATTATATGCAAAAGCATATGAAAACAATGAAATAGGATTATACGATTTTATTATAGATTTAGCTAAAACACATAAAGGAAAAACACTTGAAGAAATGAAAAAATTAGCAAATGAAATAAAACCAATTTCTGGAGCATATAAATTTGTAGAGATAGTCAAAAAGAAAGGATATGACATAGCAATTATAACAAAAGATTATTCTCTTCTTGCTGATAGGTTTAAAAGAATTTTAGAAACCCAATATGCATTTGGATCTATCCCATTTTTTTATGACGGCAAACATGCAGGAGAAATGGAATATGTTATGGATGAAAAGGGGATCCTGAATGCTATAGACTCAATAAAAAACAACTACAATAAAATAATTACAATAGCAGATGACAGGGCATATAAAGTTCTTGATAAAATTTCAGAAATTATAGTGTATAATGGAAAGGATGATATAATAAAAAATACCTCATATAAACATGTTGATTCTCCTAATATTTTGGATTTATTAAAATATTTGTAATTTTTGGTGAGTAAATTGAAACATATATTAGAAAATGGATTCATTTTAACTGGTGGGCCAGGGACAGGAAAAACTACTTTAATTGATAAACTTGAAAAAATGAGATATAATACTTATCATGAAATAGCAAAAGAAAAATTCAAAAAAAATCCTATGTATACATTGAATCATCCTGGAATATTTTTTAAAGACATTTTAGATAAGTATATATCAAATTATAATTCAGCCAAAAAATTAGATATTTGTTTTTTTGATAGAGGAATCCCTGATTTATTGGCTATGATTGATATTCTTCCTTATTTAAATTCTGCAAAAAATGTATTCGACAATAAAATTTTAAAGTTAAGTAAAAAATATAGATATGGAAAAGTATTTTTATTAGATCCTCTTCCAAACTATAATCCAAAAAAACACGTAAATCTAACAAAAGAACAATCCTTAATATTTCATAGGTTTAATATTAAAAGATACAAACAATTAGGATATGATTTGATTCCTATTCCTGTCGGTTCTGTTGAAGATAGAGTAGATATGATTTTAAATCATATTGAATAATTAAATATTTATATTCTAAGGGAAAGTAGTCTAGTTTGGTCTAGGACTCCAGCTTGGGGTGCTGGCAACTCGGGTTCAAATCCCGGCTTTCCCATGTCCTTAAATATGTAACTGAGAATCTTTGAATATGAAAAATTCAGTAAAATATTCAGAACTTTTAAAAATAATAGAAGACATTCAAGAACAATTGAAAGGAAATAATGATATAGTTAGTGCATATTTGATAGGTTCTTCACGTAAAGAAGAAATAACTGGACCCGTATCTGATTTAGATATGCTCTTTTTCACAGAAGAGAGTCCAAAAGATAATACATATAATAAACTATCAGAATTATATAAAAAAGTAGTTGAAAAAGAGATATGTTTTGATTGTAGTGTATATGATATACCTCTCTTGAAAACACCTTATAATCCATTTGTTTACCCCTTTTATAAACATGTACAAAAAGGAAGGAATATATTAAAAGGCAATGAGATTGAAATTCTGGATAAAAGTAAAGTAGAAATACCGTATGAAAGAATGAGTTGTGCAGAAAGTATGGGATTTTGTTTAAAAAAACTTAGAACAGCCAGAATAAAATTTGAATTTGAAAATTATATTTATAGAAGATCTATCGAAGACATTTGGAATAGTGATTTAAAAGAAAACGAAAAAAATCTTCTTGGATTTCGTTTAAAAGAGGGATATCTATATGGTATAGTTAAACGAACATATTCAATTCCAATAAATTTTGCAAGAGATGTCTTAAATTTACTAAATGTAGATTTTGAAGAAAACAATACAAATATCAAAAGAAAATTTAAGGAACAATTCCAAGAGTCTGATTTAACTGAATTTTTATATAAATTAGATAAAAGAGAAATAAAAGATATCATAAATAAACCTGAGAAAATAAAGCAAAAATTAATGGCAGCTATTGAATGGCAAGAAAGAGTTATAGAAAACTTGATTGAAAATAATATTCCTAAAATTTAAATTTAAATTCACAATATACATAATATGCTAATTGGTAGAATAGTTGGAAAAACATCCCCTGAAAAATTTCAATTTGAAGTTTCTGGTATAATTAAAAAAATGGATTTTGTTGCAACAAGAGATACTGAGAGACATTGGGTTTTAGGAAGAGTGGAGGGAATTTATCAAGATGGTTCAAAAACAATTGCAAATGTTTCTGTTATAGGATATACTAATAAAAGAGGACAAGTTAGTATGCCTAAATTACCTTTTAAGCCAGGATCATTTATTTACAAAGCAGATGATGGTTTAATAAAAAAAGTTCTTGGATTAAAATCTACAGGATTATATATTGGATTGTTAGATGGATCAGAAAATCTTAAAGTTCATTTAGACCCTAAAAAACTAATTACAAAACATTTGGCAGTACTAGCAAAAACAGGTACTGGAAAATCATATTTCGTATCTGTAATTCTTGAAGAATTCATGGAAAATAATATTCCAGCCGTTGTCATAGATCCACATGGTGAATATCTAACACTTCAGCACGAAAATAAAAAACAAGAAGAAGTTAATTATATGCCAAGATTTGACATAAAACCAAAAGGATATAAAAAGGAATTACAATTATTCTGTTTAGAAAAAAATCTTGTTGAAGGAGCTAAAAAACTAAAGTTTGATGGAAAATTTGGTTATCAAGAATTATTTGAAATGCTTCCATTTAGATTAACTGGAAATCAATTAAATGTGATATATTCTGTTATAAGAGATATTGATGAACATGGATATACACTTGAAGATTTAAAACAAAAAGTACAACAATCAACAAGCAGAGCAAAATGGGGAGTTTTATCAGTTATAGATTTTCTAAGATCTGTAAATTTATTCGATACATCAAGATTCATAAGACCAGAGGATTTAGTAAAAAAAGGAAAAATAAGTGTTATAAATCTTAAGGGTATAGAGCCAGACGTGCAACAATTGGTCACATATAAATTAGCAAAAATGCTCTTTAATGCAAGAAAAACTAATAGGATACAACCTTTCTTGTTTGTTATAGAAGAAGCACAAAATTTCTGTCCTGAAAGAGGATTCGGTGAAGCAGTTAGTTCTAGAATATTAAGAACAATAGCGTCTGAAGGAAGAAAATTTGGAATGGGATTGACAATAGTAAGTCAAAGAGCAGCAAGAGTTGATAAAAACGTTTTATCTCAATGTAATACACAAGTCTTTCTAAGAGTGAACAACCCAAATGATCTTAAAGCAATCGTAGATTCTATGGAAGGAGTAACACATGGAATTCTTGCACAAATTAAAACACTACCAATAGGAACAGCTGTTGTGACAGGATTAATAGATCAGCCATTAGTTGTAGATGTTAGAATAAAAAGAAGTAATCATGGAGGAACATTAACAATGCCAACAAGAAAAATCCAAGAGGAAGAAGGAGATATATTATATTTTTATCCAAAGTTTCTAGAAGAAGACATTAAAAAGAGTATTAGGAAGAAACTAGAGCAATTTAAACTGATATACTATCCTTTATGGAGATTAAGATGTAAATTTTCAACACCAGAAGGAGAAAAAATTGATAATATATTTATAGACGGATTAAATGGTGAACTTGTATTTTGGAAAAACGATACTCTTATGAGAACAAGCGGTTTGCCAAGTTTATTAAGACTAGATATGAAGAAAAAAGCGGTTCTATTGTTTTTAACAACATATGGAATGTCTTCTGCTGGTATAATATCGAAAAAACTTAAAATGTCAGAATCTGGAGTCAATAATATATTAGTAGATTTAATTAGACAAGATTTGGTTAAAAAAGATAAGGATATTTACAAAAGTATGTTAAATTTGAATTTTGGAGAAATAATTGAAAATCAAATAACAGAGTCAACTGTAAACTATAAATATAGTGGAGAAATGCTTGATTTTAATGTAACAAAGGAAGATACAAAAAAAGTTTTAGATCTGTTTAGGCCAAATGCATTTGAAAGAAAAAAATGTTATTATCCATATTGGTTTATTTTCTATGACGATGGAAATGTTGATATAGTAGATGCATTAACAGGCAAAAAAGACAAATTCTTAATGAAAACTGATATTTTAGATAACCTAAGTATTTAATTCTTATTTGAATAAAATTTTGTTATGGAAAAATCAGATGAGATTATCAAAATTGCAAGAAAAATTACTAAACATTTGAAAAAAATTAAAAAAATTAAAGCCATTGCTATTGGTGGTAGTGTTGTATGCGGATATCCAGATGAATATTCTGATGTTGATATATATTGCATATGTAATAAATTACCATCTCTTAAAAAAAGGAAAACAATTCTCGATGAGTTAAAATCGGATAAAATAATATCACAATCAAATCATCCAGAATTTGGTTTTGGACACGATATTTTTGTATATAGAGGAAAGGAAGTAGGAATTGGATACAATGATATTAAAACTATTAAAAATAAATTCAAAGAAATTAAACTGAGAGGATATATTCATATCGGAGATTATTATATAATAAATCAAATAGTTTTTCAAAAAACTTTATGGGATCCAGATAAATTATTTTCAAAATATAATAAAAAATTAAAAAAATATAATAAAATGTTAAAAATAGATGCCAAATTTCTATGGGAAAGAATAGAAGACTTTTTTGTGAACAAAGAATCCAGCAATGGAATCTATAAAGAAATAAAACGAAAAAATTTTATATGGATAAATCAGTTGATTAGCATTTACATAAGATGGTATCTATTTTGTTTGTATACATTAAATAATGAATATTATCATAAGTTTCTTACAAAATGGTCTTATAGAAAAATAAATGAATTTAAATATAAACCAGACAGATGTGTTGAAAGATTAGAAAAAATATCAATAATGGGAAACAATAAAAATGAGCTAATGAAAAAAATAAAAATATTTAATGAATTAATTAAGGATACGTCATCATTAATGAAAAAGCTATGATCTGCTCCCGTAGTCTAGTCCGGCCAAGGATGCGAGCCTCTCGAGCTCGAGACCTGGGTTCAAATCCCGGCGGGAGCATTATGAAAATTATAGATATACTGACAACAGCATCAATTTTAGTAATTATAGTTATATCAGCTCTTTTCGCATCTGATTATATAAGCTCTGAAACCTTTATAAAATATTTCACTAAATTTTTCCTAAAACTTTTGATGCCATTTGAATTGAATTTTATATCTCTTATCAGATATGGGACAGTTGGAATTATAGCATTGCTTTTATTGGTTTACATCCTTAGAAAAAATTTTTAAATTCAATTCATAATCTAAAATAAAAACCATTTTAAACTTATTTCATATTATTATGTTATTATGAAATTTACAGATGATTTGAGTAGAATATTCACAGAAGAAGAATCTAAAATATTAGTTTTAGGTGTTCCTTTAGGAAAACATGGAAGAGAATCTGTGAAAAGGCTAAGAAAAATCAGTAATTATGTTGAGCCATTTGATATTGAAAAACAAAAAAATCTTTTTTATAACATAAGAATTAAAGATATTGGAGATGTAAAACTAAAAAATTTATCAAAAAAAATAAAACAAATTATAAGTAATAAAAAAATTCCTCTAATTCTTGGTGGCGGACATTTACTTTCTCTATATAGTTTTCAGTCATTTCAAAATACAAAATTAATAGTTTTTGATGCTCATGCTGATTTAAAACAAGAATTTGATGATGAGAAAATAAGAAATTTGGATTATATCAAAGGAAAAAAATTCAATAAAAAAATAAATGATGCTACCTGGTTAAGAAGAGTATTTGATAATAAAACCCCTGAAGTAATGATAATAGGTTTAAGATCTTGTGAAGAAAATGAATTTGAATTTATGAAAAAAAATAAAATAAAATATTTTACTCCAAATAAAATGAAAAATATAAAAAAAGAAATAGAAAAATTTACAAAAAATTCAAAGATATATATAAGTTTAGATTTGGATGTATTTGATCCAGGAATTGCTCCAGGGGTTGATCAAGCAGAACCAAATGGAATAAATTTTAAACAATTTTCAGAAATTATAAATTCAATAAAAGGAAAAATAGTCGGAGTAGATGTAAATTGTCTTAAACCATTAAAAGATAACGAAATAACAGAATTTTTAGCCATTAGATCTTTATTTGAAATTATAGGAAAAATATCTGAACATGCAGGAGTCGCGTAGCCTGGTCAATCGCGCTAGGTTGAGGGCCTAGTCCCTTAGTGGGTGCGTGAGTTCGAATCTCACCTCCTGCATTATGAAATTTGAATATAAATTGCTCTCTATTCTATGGATTTTATTGATAGTTTTTTCGTTAGCAAATCTTTATACATATTCTACCTTCTCTGAATATGATCTTTATGGTTTTACAGGATCAGCATTTAATAAAGCAATGAATTTATTTTTTAGATTTGGATTAGTAATAGGATTTTTAACAGTAATTGTTTTGATAGATGATAAATTATATGAAAATAAAAAAATTGAAAATAAATTGAAAAAAATATTTGTGAAAAATAAACTATACATCCTATTAATAATTATAACTTTTTTGAGCTTGTCTTATATTTTTGCTATATTTGGAATCTATATTTCTGATATACCTTTATTAAATAAAATATTCTTAGGAAAACAAGATTACAATGGTTTCCCTTCTGTTCATTTGGGACAGCATCATGGATTTAGTGGATGGTTTTTAATTATAATTTCAATTTTCGCTTTAAAGATAAATACAATAATTCATCATAACTTTCTTAGAATAATTTTAGGACTTATTTTTTGTATTTTACTTATATATGGAATTTATTTGAATATAGAAGATTTTACAAACGAACAGATCGGAAAAAGAACAGGTATTTTTTTATTGCCACAATTTAAATACAACTTTGAGTGGATAATTAGTTTAATAGCAGTAGGTATTTCAATATTTTTATTAGGTTTTTATGAAAGAAAAAGATCTTAGAAATTTCTCTTTGTTATGTTCTATATTAGGGTTGCTAGTTTTGTTTTTCGCATCAAAAAAACTGGAATCAGTTGTGACAAAAATATCAGATCTGACATTTAATGATATTGGAAAAAGAGTTAAAGTCTGCGGAAATATAACTTCGTATTATTTATCGAAAAAAAATCATTTGTTTCTTGGCTTAGAAGATTCAACAGACAGTATAGATATAGTTATTTTCAATTCGACTATTTCTAAATTAAATTTAGATCCTCATATACTAAATAAAAATCAAGAGATATGTGTTCTAGGAACATTAACTGAATATAAATCTGGTCTTGAAATTATAGCAGACAACGTGGAATTATGCTAGAATTCTTGTTATTTATATTAGCTGGCATAGGACTTGGGACATTTACAGGACTTGTGCCAGGAATACATGTTAATTTAATCTGCATTCTTTTATTAGGAATATCATCTACTTTTATAGGATTGAATCCATATTACTTGGTGGCTCTTATAATATCAATGTCTGTCACTCATACCATTCTTGATTTTATTCCTTCTATTCTTTTGGGGTGTCCTGAAGATTCAACTGCTTTGTCTGTCTTACCTGGGCATAAAATGTTGCTAAAAGGAAAAGGATTAGAAGCAATTTATTTAACAATACTTGGTGGAATAGGTGTGATTTTATTTTTTGTTTTAATGATACCAATTCTGATAAAAATTATTCCTATATTTTATGAAGCAGTAAAAAATTATATTCATTATATTCTAATCGCAATTGTATT
>JAFCEW010000031.1 GCA_017608955.1 Candidatus Aenigmatarchaeota archaeon
AATAAGTTGTGATGGTGTTAATATCCCAATTTATGTTTTCCATAGAAATCCTAAACTAGGTTCAATTCAAACAAACATTTCTTTTAAGAATCCAGAAGAATTAGATGATTATTTAGTTCGTTTAGCTCAAATATGTGGCCAATCAATATCAGTAACAGATCCTTTATTATCTGGAACTTTACCAGATGGTTCTAGAGTACAGGGAACTCTATCAACAGATATAGCAAGAAGAGGATCTAATTTCACTATTAGAAAATTCTCAGCAGAACCATTTACACCAGCTCATCTTTTAAATTTCAATACAGTAGATGTTAAAACATTAGCTTTCTTATGGATGGCAATAGATTATGGTTGTAGTGCTATTATGGTTGTAGTGCTTTAATAGCTGGTGGATCAGCAACAGGTAAAACAACTTTTCTAAATGTTTTATCTTTATTTATAAAACCGGATATGAAAATTGTTTCAATAGAAGATACATCTGAATTAAGACTACCACATCCACACTGGGTTCCACAACTTGCGCGTGTTTCAATATCAACAGAAGAGGGCAAAAGAAAAGGAGAGGTAGATTTATTTGACTTGTTGAAAGAAAGTATCAGACAGAGACCAGATTACATTATAGTGGGTGAAGTTAGAGGTAAGGAAGCATATGTCTTATTCCAACAAATAGCAACTGGTCATCCTTCTTTAGCAACAATTCACGCAGATACAATAGAAAAGCTAGGTAGTAGATTAATAAGCCCACCAATATCATTACCAACAAGTCTATTAGAAAGTCTAGATTTGATAGTATTTTTAACCAAACAAAGATATAGAGGTCAATATGTTAGAAGAGTTCAAGATGTATTTGAAATAATAGGATTTAATCTTAAAGAAAAAGTTCCTATAACAAATAAAATATTTGAATGGGATGCAACAAAAGACAAAATAAAAATTTCAAATAAAAGTATTATTCTTCAAAAAATAGTTAAAAAAACTGGCCTAAAAGAAAAAGAAATATTAGAAGAAATGAAAAGAAGAATGTTAGTTTTATATTGGATCCAGCAAAGAAACATGACAAACTACAAAGATGTCAGTAGGGTATTAAATTTATATTATAATTATCCAGAAAAAGTTTTGGATATAATTAGTGGTGAAATTTAATGTTTTCTTATAACAAAATAGCCATGCGCTATTTAGGTAAATATATTGAACCTTATCTAGGATATTTTTCTGATTTGAAAAATGATTTAAAAAAAAGCGGAATGAAAACAACACTTTTGGAATATTTATCATCATCAATATTAACGTGTATTATTTTATTTGTTCTTGAACTCCCATTATTTGCTTTTATTTTCTCAATTATTGGATTAGGTGCATTATTTAGCTTATTTATGGCAGTTGTTGTTGCAATTGGGATTTGTGTTGTATTTTTTCTAGCTTTTATAAATTATCCAAAATTTATAATTCATGATAAAGCAAAATCTATAGAAAATACTTTACCATTTGCTGGAATATATTTATCAACTATAGCAAGTTCACAATTACCACCACATAAAATATTTGAAATATTTTCTAAGTTTAAAGAACATGGAGAAATATCAAAAGAAGCACAGAGAATAGTTGCTGATATGAAAGCATTTGGTTTGAATATATATGAAAGTCTAGAAAAGGCCGTGAATAGAACTCCTTCAAAAGAATTAAAAGAATTGTTTTGGTCTATGCTATCGACACTAAAAAGCGGTGGAAATTTAGACGCATATTTAACAGAAAAATCAAAAACATTTCTTGATAATTATAGAAGAAAACTAACTGAATTTTCTCATTCACTTTCGATTTATCTTGAAATCTATTTAACTGCTTTAGTTTTAGGAGCAATATTCTTTACTATATTAACATCCTTAATGTCTGGATTTGGTGGAGTTGGTACAAATATAGTTTTTGTCCAGTTCTTTTTAATATTTCTTTTTATACCTCTAATTTCAGCAGCATTTATAATTTTAATAAAAATGAGTTCACCAGGTGCAGAATAAAATGATAAAATTAGAGATGACAAAAGAAAGGAAAATCTTATTGATAACTTCAGTAATATCAGTAATCTTAATAATGATAGGAATAATAAGTGGTGATTCTGGTGTTTTAGGAAGTGCAATATTCATTTCTGTATTTTTGGTAGCAGCTCCACAACTAATTCTAAATTATATTGCATTTAAAGAAATTAGAGAAATGGAATATGTATTTCCACATTTTTTAAGAGATTTGGTGGAAATAACAAGGGCTGGTGTTCCATTACATAAAGGAATTATATTCACAAGCAAGACAAATTATGGTCCTTTATCAAAAGAAATAAAAAAAATGGCAAATCAATTAACATGGCATGTAAATATAATAACTGTTCTTGAACAATTCAGAAAAAGAATGAAAAGAAGCAAAACATTAACAAAAGTAATAAGAGTAATGATTGAAACATACAAATCTGGAGGTTCTGTTGATAATACATTAAATTCTTTATCAACAACTTTAGCAACTATTCAAGATACACAAAAAGAAAGAAAGGCCATGCTCAATCAATATGTAATAGCAATGTATGCTATTTGTTTTATTTTTATTGGAATTATAGTTGCAATAAACAGATTAATGGTTCCAATATTTCAATCAATGGGAACTCAGACTGGTGGAATTGGCAGTGGACCATTAGCAAGTGTAGTTTCAAATCCATGTTCTGTTTGTATTGGGAGAGGAGGATTAGGATGTGGTCCATGTTCTATATATTCTGGAATATGTTCTATATTTGGTTCTGAAACAACAGAAATAGCATGTTATTATTTAGCATTATTCTTTTCTATGGCTGTTATACAAGCAATTACTGGTGGATTGGTTGCAGGTCAGATTGGAGAAGGTTCTGTTCGTGCTGGATTTAAACATAGCCTAATTATGTTAACTGTTGTTATTGGCGCATTTTTCATACTTGTGAGATTAAAATTCATAGGTGTATAGGTGAAAGGACAATTAACTATTCAGTATTTAGTCTCTTTTGTCATTTTCATTGGCTTAGTGACATATATTTATTTAGCATATTCTAATAATGTTCCACAATTTCTTGATGAAATCAGAAAAGAAAATCATCGTTCAGAGGCTTTTCAAATATCAGAGACTTTATTAAATAATATATTAGCAGATGAAACTCAAAATAAACAGAATTTTATTTCAAAACAAAAAATAGATGATTTGAAAACACAATTGCAAACAAACGATATTAAAGATATTATTGGAAGTAATGAAAATTGTATGTTAATAATTTCTGAAGTTAATTTAGATAATGGGGATAGAACATCTCTATTGTCATATGTTCCGTCTTCAGGAATGACAACATCAATAGAGGCAAAAGTAACAAGATATGCAACATATATTGATAATGGAAATATAAAATTAGCTGAAATAATAGTTCAGCTGTGATTTAAATGAAAGGAATTGTTAGTTTAATAGAAGTGGGAATAGCAGGAATAATATTAATGGTGGCATTTCTTCATTTTTTTCCTAAATATTCTATAAGATCAAATTGGGACAGAGTTCTTTTATTTACAAAAGTAAAAGATACTTTGAATGTAATTGACAATATGAACAAAACATATGAATTCGCTACTGATTCTGATAAATTTAATAATTTTATGAAAAATGTTTTTAGTCCAGAAGAAACAGGAGTAATTATATGGTGGAAACAAATAAAAGGACTAGATGAATCACAAGAATCTACATCCATACCACATTTCACTCAAGCACAAAAAGCAACTATAGTTGATGTCACAGATAAAATTTTCGAAGATGATTTTGAATCAGGTAATTTAACTAAATGGACCATTGCTGATTCTGGATGGAATATTGTAACTGATATAGTAAAACAAGGTAGCTATGCGGCAAAGGGGGTAGATAGTTCAACATCTGATGCGCCTGATCTAATAAAAGATTTATCTAATTATTCTTATGGGATATATCAAGGATGGTTTAGATTTGCAGAAAATAATTCTTGGCATTATCCAGCTATTCCTTCAACAACTCCTAATGGAGCAAGCTTATATGCAGTAGTTGCAAAAAATGATGGACATTTTGGATATTATGATAAAGATGCAGGAATTTATAAAAATTATCCCATTGATACTACATATACTAGTAACATATGGTATAATATTACATTAAAATGGGATTCTGGTACATTTTGGGTTTGGATAGATGGAGAACTAAAAACACCAAATGGTATAACAGTAAGTGCTTATGATGGCAATCCATGGACAGGTATAGATAAATTAAGAATTTTACCTTCTGCATCATCAACCACAGGAACTATGTGGATTGATGACATTAAAGTTAAAGGATATAGAGTATACAGTTTTACATTAGGACTGGGATATCCATATTAATATAATCTTATTGCTTCTAAATTTTTTGGGACTATTGTTTCTATTCTTAATATTTTATGGATAGCTCTTGCCAATTCAATAGGTTTTGAGTTGTCACCATGGCAAATTATGACTCTATCTGGTCTTGACTTTAATCTACTGACATAATTAATTAGTTGATTTCTATCAGAATGTCCAGATAGTCCATCAACAGTTACAACTTCCATTTCTAAATTCATAACAGAATTTTTTCCATTCTCATTTATTGGAATTTCTCTCCATCCTCTTTGTATTCTTCTACCTAAAGTCCCTTCAAATTGATAACCAACAAAAACTAAACTATTTTTCTTATCTTCGCCCAGAGCTTTAATATGTTCCATGATAGGTCCACCAACCAAACTACCAGAAGTTGATATAATTACACATGGTTTATCGTTCCATGCCTTTTCTCTATCTGTTTGTGTTGATATTTGTTTGAATATTTTATTTACAAATGGATTCTCATTATGAAATATTTTTCTTTCCATGTCTCTTGATAAATATTCTGGATATGCAGTATGTATTGCTGTAGCATCCCAAATCATTCCATCTACATAAACAGGATATTCAAAATTATTGTTTGATAATATGCATGCAATTTCCTGAGCACGTCCAACAGCAAAACTTGGTATTAGACATATTCCATTTCTTGCCATTGTTTTTTCAACAATATTCATAAGATTTTTTTCAGCTTCTTCTCTTCTTGGCATTATATCA
>JAFCEW010000032.1 GCA_017608955.1 Candidatus Aenigmatarchaeota archaeon
AAATATGCATCTGTAATCGCATCTGCACCTGCTCTTGGATCTGCAATTCCACGATTCAACATTTGCTTTGATTCATAAGAAGACAATATAGGTGCATGAGCAGATTGTATATTAAATATTTTTCCTATTGTATGAGAAATTAATGCTTCAACACCGCCATAAGGATTTGCTCCTTTACTTTTGAAATATGATTCCAGATCTTTTTTAGTCACATTTACTTTTGTAGCAATTGCTATTGCATCTGCTCCTTTATCTATAAGTTCTTTAGCTGGTTCTAGAAATATATTAACATCTTTTATTTTTCCAATAAATGAACCTGTTTTTGTTTTGACTGCAGTTCCATTAACTGGTTTTTTTGTAAATGTATATCCTATTATTTTTATTCCTTTATTTGTTCTGATTGCTTCAATTGTGTTAATAGCAAGATTTATCGATTTTTTCTCAGGTAATTTATCTAAAATAACTCCTATTTTATTTGACTTTACAGGTCTTAGTCCAATATTTCCTAAAAATAATTGATCTAATAAAAATCCTTCTGTGTATAGAATATTTTCTCTTGCACAATTTAGCAAAACTCCATTCACAACATTAGGATGTGTTATAAGACAATCACACACACTAGCAAGTAAATTTGTAACAGGAGTTGCATCACCAACATATCCACCTATTTCTGCACCAATTCCTGTTGGAACTATATTTACTGCTATAAAATCTTTTTTCATTTTTTCACTCTGATTTTTTTCAAATTCAATATATTGGCTTCAACTATAATTTTATTTCTGCTCACTTTAGAAATCGACCATCTTAGTGGATATTGATGTTTTAGCAGATTTTGCTTAAAATATTTGAGAATTGTGTCTATAAGAGATTTTTTTCTGTCTCTTTTTATCTTGAATCTTTTAGTCGTTATCATTTCATTATCTGATTTTTTAAATCGAGTAAACATAATAACTAATTAATTTTAGGAAATTTTAAATAAAAACAATATATTTTAATTTAATTATCTTTTATTATAAGATAAATATGACAAGAAATGGGACGGTAGCTCAGCCAGGTTAGAACGTTTTCGTGCTGAAAGCGCTAGTCTTATAAGGCAACTTGGCGTAAAAACTAGTGGTCCCCGGTTCAAATCCGGGTCGTCCCACTCTATTGTGATATAAATGCAATTTACAAGAAGTATTACATTTTATTTGATTATGTTGAATTTTTTTGTATTTTTTTTAGAATCTATTCTACCTTTTAATGTTATTAATATTCTAGGACTAGTTCCAGAAAGTGCTATTTATCAAGGAATGGTATGGCAATTTGTGACATTTTTATTTGTTCATGGAAGTTTTATGCATATATTCCTTAACATGTTTGTACTTTTTATGTTTGGACCAACTATAGAAATAGAATTTGGTAGAAAAAAATTCTTGATATTTTATCTAATATGTGGAGTTGGATCTGCTTTGCTTCACATATTTTTAGCATTTACTTATCCAACATTAACAAATCCTGAAAATATTGCAGCTGCTATGACTACACCTTTAATTGGTGCCTCAGGTGCTGTTATGGGACTTTTAACTGCATTTGCAATAAAATTTCCAAAGAGAATTATTTTCTTTAATTTTATACCAATGCCTGCTATAGCATTTTTAATTATATACGGAGCTATAGAACTTTTATCAGGAATATCTGGTATAGAAACTGGAGTAGCACATTTTGGACATTTAGGTGGAATGCTAGCAGCACTTATTTTGCTTTATGGATTTAAATTTAAAGAACGTAAAAAAATAGAATTTATTTGGGAATATAGATGAAAAAAGAAAAAGAATATGAATTCTGGATTGATGAAATAGCTAGAAAAATAGTAGAAAAATATCCAAAAGAAAAAACTATTCATCTAAATGGAGGTCTGTCAATAAGAGGCCCTCAACATATTGGCAGATTTAGAACTGAAATACTCATTCAGGCAAGTGTTAAAAAAATTATTGAAGAAAAATACAAAAGAAAAGTTATACAATATCTAACTCTTTATGATATGGATGGTCAGAAAATAAAAGGAATTAAAAATGGATTCCCAAATGATAAAGAAAAACAAGAAAAATACGTTGGTGTTAGTTTATTTAATATTCCAGATCCATTTGGTTGTTGCAAAAATTGGCAAGAACATTTCTGGAAAGATTTTGGAGGTCATTTCAAAGATTTTGGTCTTGACATAAAAATCGTAAAAACTTCTGAATTCTATAAAATGCCAGAAACAAAGAAAATAGTAAAATGGATGTTAGAAAATAGGGAAAAAGTTGTTAAATTAGTAAATAAATTCAGATCTAGAAATCCTTGGCCAGAAGATTATATTCCAATAAACCCAATTTGTGAAAAATGTTTGAGTATAAATGATACTGAAGCTACTGGATTTGATTTAGATAAATATACTGTAGATTATGTTTGTAATAAATGTGGACATAAAGGAACAACAAGTCTTGAAAATGCTAAATTAAATTGGAGATTAGAATGGATAGCAATATGGAAAGTATTAGATATAGAATTTGAACCATATGGAAAGGATCACGCAGCGGCAGGAGGATCCAGAGAAACATGTGGCATATTTTCAAAAGAATTGTTGAACAGAGAACCTCCTTATGGAATATGGTGTGAATGGGTTAGTTTGAAGATGAAAGGAAAAAACTTAGGACAAATGACTGCATCTGGTTTTGTTGGAATAACACCTAAACAATGGTTGGAAATTGCTGATCCTGAAATTTTAAAATATTTGTATATAGGAACAAGACCACATACAGCAATGACAATCGATTTAGATAAGATACCAAATTATTATGATGATTATTATAAAGCTGAAAAAGTTTATTTTGGAAAAGAAAAATTAAGTACAGAAAGAGAAGAGCATAATATAAAAAGAGCATTTGAATTATCACAAGTTGCTTCTATTAAAAAACCTAAAATTCAACTAAATTATGAATTTTTATCGCAAATAACTCAAATAATAAAAGGTGAAAACAAAACAGAAAGAGCCATAAAATTGTTAAAAAAATTGAAAATTCTTGATCATGATCCAGACAAATATGAAAAAGAAAGAATTGAAAAATTCTTGAATTATACAAATAATTGGATTAAAGAATATGGATCAGATAATTTTAGAATAGAATTTTTAGAAACAGTTCTTGGAAATATAATAAGTCAACTCTCGAAAGAACAGAAAGAAGCATTAAAAAAATTTGCAGAATATATAAAAGAAGAAAGAACAGATGAAGAACTTGTAAAAGAAATGAAAAAAATAACACAAGAAATAAATCTAAAGCCTGAGAAATTTTTCAAAGCTGCTTATTTAGTTTTGTTTGGAAAACCACATGGCCCTAGATTAGTCCCCCTAATACAAAGTTTAGACAGAGATTTTGTTGTAAAAAGATTTCTATTAGAAAGCTAATTGGTCTCCAATAGAAAATTTTTTTGATTTTACTAATCCAGATTCAACTTCTAAGATGTATTTGCATTTTTTCTTGGGAGAATATATCTTCCATGTTTTTATATCAAAAGTTATTGGTTTGATGTTTTCTATAATATCAACTATTTTCTTGTTTTTATCAATGAAAACTAAATCAATAGGAAATTTCATAAATAGCATCCATATTTTATGACAATCTTGAAACCAGAATTTTAATAACAACCTTCCTTTTTTCTTAAATATAAGTCCTTTGATTTTTGAGATAATAGAATTAGCTAACGTAATATCTTCTATTTTTGTATTTTGTGTTTTATTTTTTATTATCATAGTAATTTAGAAATTTAATTAAGTTCTATACATTCTATAGCATTTATATTCCTACAAAAATTTAATCCTCCACATTTATATTGTGGCGGCATGGTTTCCATTATCATAAGAGACCCTATACATATACAATCTTTATAGTAAACCTTACACATATCTTTGTTCATTTTAAAAAGTCTATATCTTTGAATATTAACAAAATTAGTTGAAAATAAAATCATAATAGCAATTAAAGCAATTGAAGCAAATATAATTAAAATTTTTTTATTCATAATAACTAAATTTATCTTTAAATTAATAAATAATTAATATGGCCGTATTTAGAAATGAAAAAGTATTATCTCCAGAATATTTGCCAGAGATATTGCCACATAGGGAAACACAAATACAACAAATTGCAGATAATCTAAAGCCGGCAGCATTTAATAGAACTCCACAGAATATGTTTATATATGGGGGACCAGGGATAGGTAAAACTGCATGTATAAAATATGTTTTTAGAGAGTTTGAAGAATTTTCTGATAAAATAAAAACAATATATATCAATACTTGGGATTATAATACATCTACTGCAGTTTTAAATAAAATAATTATAAGTTTAGAATATCCAATGCCAAGAAGAGGATTGTCAAAAGATGAAATGATTGAAAAATTAGTAGAACTTCTTAAAAAAAATAAGGGAATTATAATTTGTTTAGATGAAGTTGATCAACTAGTAAGAAAGGATCAGAAAACGCTTTATGACTTATTAAGATTAAATCAATATGTTGATATTCCGATTGGATTAGTTTTTATATCAAATTATCATGATGTTTTTGTTAATCTTGAAGAAAGAATAAGAAGCAGTTTAGACATAGAAGAAATTGAATTCAAGTCATATAATTTAAATGAAATGAAAGATATCATATCTGAAAGAGTTAAAGATGCATTTAGTTCTGTTGAAAATGGAATTGTCCTTTTGATTGCTAATTATGCAACAAACAAAAAGGATGTAAGAGCTGGATTAGAACTTTTAAGAAAATCTGCTAGATTAGCAGAAGACGATGAAAAATTAAGAGTTAAGCATGTAAAAGAGGTTCTGAAAAATATT
>JAFCEW010000033.1 GCA_017608955.1 Candidatus Aenigmatarchaeota archaeon
TTTAATGATTCATCTTCTGATTTGAAATCAATTTTTGCAGTTACTTCAGCATCTGTCTCTGCACGAAAACTCGGTGGTTCGTAAGTTATCACTCCTTGAAGAACACCATCTTTACTATTTATTTTTGCTCTGATAATTCTTTCACCTATATCGGTCATAACTCTGTCGTAAACTGTTTGTATATCTCTATTTTGTTCATATCGCTCAATTCTTTTCACCAAGTCTATGATCATCCTATTACTTTCTTCTGGTTTAAAATCTGAGATTAATAAGAAACTTCTCTTTTTTCTTCTTCCACATAATGTTTTATATTCAAATGTCATTTTGATTACCTTGAAAAATAAGATAAAATCAAAACTTTATAAATTTTTCGATTTATCACTACTTATAAGTTACTATAAGAATAAGTCCCGAACTCAAATGCTTCGCAACCTTTGATTGTTTGAGATTATGAAAAATTCTAAAAAATGGAGCGAAGATAATCGAAATGGTTTATTCATACCTGCTGGACTTTTTATTGGTATGGGTATTGGTTTTATAACTGATCAGTTGGTTGGAGGAATTTTTTATGAATAGGATTAGGTTTTCTTGGCATGGCTCCAACTCAAAAGAAGAAAACATAGATAGACCATCTTGAAAATAACTCTTCAGATTTTGGATTCGCCACAGAAATTTATTAGAAAACAAATCATTTAATCAAGATTAATGATCAAAATTTGAGCCAGGCCGAACTCATCCGAGCATCCTTCCTGTTCCTTCGGTCCTAACGGACACACATATCAGCTAATTACCCAACTATCTTCAATTATTATGTTTTCATTGTCAATTTGTTTTAAAAAAGAATCAATTTCATTTTTAATATTTTCCTGTTTAATGTTATTATAAAGATCATATAAATCATCAATTAGTTTTTTTGGAAAAAAATTATATTTTATACAATTTTCAAGGCTTATGTAAGTAATATGTGAGGTTCTTTTGTTTGTTATGGGTATACAATTTAATTCTATACGTATCTCCCAGGTTTTCTTTTCGAAATTATAAAGGATGTGAATAGATTTATATTCTAATCGTTGAAAACATTTTTTATTTCCATATGGAGCACAACAACGTAAAATACCGTCGTCATACTCGACTTCATTATACATAAATGGCATGATTTATCAATTTTTATTAATATATTAACCTGTTGATAATTATTATTTGAGTATTAAAAAATATTATTATAGAAAAAAGGTGACATGTATTTAGCACTGAATCTTTAGCAAAAATAAGAAAACTTATAAAACAATTAGAAGGTATAAGAGGCAGGCATACAGAATTAATATCTGTTTATATTCCTGCAGGATATAATATCCAAGAAATAATAGCAATGCTTAGACAAGAAGTTTCTCTAACCCAAAATGTAAAGTCAAGAACCACTCGTCATAATGTTTTGGATGCATTAGAAAAAATTATAAATCATCTTAGAGTGATTGGAAAAACACCTGAAAATGGTCTGGTTGTTTTTTGTGGAAATATATCTGAGAAGGAAGGACAATCAGATATTGAATTATGGTCATTAGAACCTCCACAACCTCTGTCACAAAAAATATATTGGTGTGATCAAAAATTTAAGCTGGATCCCATAAAAGATATGATAAGAGAAAAAGAAATTTACGGACTCATAGTTCTAGATACATCTGGTGCTGATATAGGATTTTTAAAAGGCAAAAAAATTATTTTACAAAAACATATAGACTCATTAGTTCCTGGAAAAACAAGAAAAGGCGGATGGAGCCAACAGCGTTATTCTCGTATTAGAGAAGAAGCTAAACATGAACATCTTAAAAAGACTGGTGAAATAGCTACATCTATATTAAAACAAGAAAAAGATCTCAAAGGAATACTTATAGGTGGTCCTGGCCCAATAAAAGAGAAATTTAATGAAGGAGATTTTCTTGATTATCAGCTAAAACAAAAGGTTCTAGGAGTTGTGGATACAAGTTATATAGGTGACCAAGGATTACAAGAATTGGTCAAAAGGAGTGAAAATCTATTACAAGAAGCATCTGTAGTAAAAGAAAGAAAATTAATGGAATTATTTTTTAAACATTTACAAAAAGATGATGGATTATCAATATATGGTTTAGAAGAAACAAAAAAAGCTATAGAATCTGGTGCTGTTGATATACTTTTGATATCAGAAGATTTTAACTGGAAGAGAATGAAAGTTAAATGTCAATGTGGATTTCAAATGGAGTTGGATACAAAAACTGGGAAAGAACATAAATGCCCAAAGTGTGGTGGAAATATGATTATAGAAATAGAGCAAGACTTAGCCGATATTTTAGCCAAGCAAGCAAAAGAATTAGGATCAAAAGTTGAAATAATTTCTTCTGATAGTAGAGAAGGAGCCCAATTTGCACAATTAGGTGGAATAGGAGCTATTTTAAGGTATAGAGTTGATTAACTATCTTCTGAATTTCCAAAAACCATTTCTAAAAAATTCTAATAATCTGCTGAAAATATCTTGTTTAGGTGGATAATATCCTTCTCCAAGAATTTCTTCACATAAAGTTAAAAATCCTTTACTTGCTGGTGAGTTATTATTCATTAAAACCACAGGACTTTTCTTTGCTATACTTTTAGGAACATTTTTATCTTCTGGTATTGTTGCTATAACTGGTATTTGAGCTATTTTTTCAATTTCTTTTGGTTTTAGTTCATATTTGCTTTCTCCGACTCTATTTACAACAATACCAATAATATTTTTACCCATTTGTTTTGCAAGTTTTATTAATTTAAAAGCATCAGTAACAGAAGGTATATTTGGATTAACTATTATTATTAGTTCATTACAAGACTTTAGAGTTATGAGCCCTTCTTTTCCTAAACCAGGTGCAGAATCTAATAAAATTATATCAGCATATTCTGTCAATTCTTCTATATTTTTTCTTATTGTATCTACTCTTACACCTGCTATATCTCCTAATATTAAAGAACTTAGAACCGCTTTCATTCCAGAAGAATTATGTTCATATAATGCTTCTTCAATTGTTTTTGATGATTTTAATACGTCATTAAGAGAAACATCAAATGGATACATTCCAAGTTGAATTCCCAAATGTGGAGTTGTTAGATTTGTATCAACTGCTATAACTCTTTTATCAAAATATCTTGACATAGCAGCTCCTAGATTAGCAGTTGTAACAGTTTTACCAACGCCACCCTTGCCAGAAACAATTCCTATAATTCTTGACATTATTCCCACCTTATAAATAATATTTTTTAAAATATATGTTTTTATAGTTTTTGAAACAAGAAGCTTATTAATTGCAAATTATTTAATATTAATATGAAAAAACAACAGCTCATTTCTTTAGGGATTATTTTATTTATTTTTTTAATCAGTTTTTATTATTATCCAAAATTACCAAATATAATGGCAACACATTGGAATAGCAAAGGACAAGTGGATGGATATTCAAATAAAAATACATTTACATTCCTATTTCTTAGCTTTTTAATTGGATTATATTTATTGTTTTTAGTAGTACCAAAAATAGATCCTTTAGCCAAGAATATTAAGAAATTTATAAATTATTATTATGGATTTATAATTATATTTTTCTCATTCATGACATATGTTTACATAATTGTTATATTGGCAAATCTTGGATATATAATAAATATAAATTATCTCATAATACCTGTATTTTCTATTTTATTTTATTATATTGGAATTATGCTGTCAAAAGCGAAAAGAAATTGGTTTATTGGCATTAGAACTCCATGGACATTGAGCAGTGATAGAGTTTGGAAAAAAATTCACAAATTAGGGAGTAAATTGTTCAAATTATATGCACTATATCTATTAGTTTTATTATTGTTCCAAAATATTTTGATAAATTATTTCTTGTATGTATTTTTAGTGCCTATCCTAACTATTTCGTTTGGATTAGCAATATTTTCATATTTTGAATATAAAAAAGAGAGAAAGTAAAAAACTTTAACTCAATTTCTATATTTGACTTTAAAATGATTTATTTTTTAAATGCCTTAAATAATGGTTTTAAAGCAAATAATATGAACAATATGAAAATATACCATCTATATACATCAACATATAATGGGATGTATGCTGCTATAAATAAACCAAAAAATATACAGCTAAGCTTCAATGATGATATATCCCATATATTCATTTTCTTAATTTTTTTATTTACCCAATTAAAATACCCCATTAAATCACCTGTATATATATAGTAAAACATATAAAAATATTTAATAAGCTAGAAAACCAACTATTTAATACTCCTAATGTTTATTTTTGGGTGGTCAAATGTATATGACAAAAGATAAAAAAGCATTATTGAAAAGATATAAAAAAATTAAGAGAGAAAAGAAATTGAAAAGTGTTACTTTAGATAATGAAATTCCTCTTAGAATGAGAGTTGGATTAATGAAAATGGGTTTTAATGTAGAAAATTTTAAGAAAATTAATTAAAATCTTTTAACAATTCCGAAGCATATTGAGCTATTTTTTTATTAATATTTTCTCTTGCTCTTAAGACTTGCTTTTGAATTACTGGATCTGAATGGTTGCTGTTTTCAATAGTCCATAAAATTAAAAGATTATTTTGTAATTCTAGCCAGAAAAATGCTCTGTCTAATGCTTGTTTTCTTTCTTGTTCTGTAAAAGCATTATATGCCTTTTCTTTCCACTCATTATAATGTGGAGTACAAATATCAATTATTTTTCTTGGTTCTAATTTCATGTGTCACTATTATGTAGTAATACTATATAAAGATTTGTATTATTTAGTCACTATATAGTAGTTAATTAATTAACTTCTATAATAACTCATAATTTTTCA
>JAFCEW010000034.1 GCA_017608955.1 Candidatus Aenigmatarchaeota archaeon
TTAAGTGAAATAAAAATGAGTCGCTGTATGATTTATAAATTTAATTTTCTATTAATTAACCATGAGACAGAAACTAATTAAAACACTTGAAAACATAGGCATTCAAATATCTTTACCTAAAAAAAGAATCAAAGGTAAACTTTATGAATCTCCCAAAGATTTCATAGTTAATGAAATTCATGGCCAACAAATATGTTCTATAGACAAAAAAAACACCAGAATACACTATCCTATAAACAGACCTTATATACATGCCACACTTGTAAAGAAAAATATAAGTACCTTTGAAGCATGCAAAACATTTTCTAATGTTAATGAATTAGATTATTTTAAGGATATCTTTGTATGCGGTTTAAAAGATACTTTAGGCTTCACTTCACAAAAAATTTGTATAAGAAATTACAAAAAAATAAAACAGGTTATATTTGAAAATTTTTTCCTTAAAGAATTTCAAGGTGCTTCTAAAAGACTCGATGTAGGAAGCCATACAGGAAATAATTTTATTATAACCATAAGGGATATTCAATTAGATGGAGAGGATATAAATACTCATTTTGAAAATTTTAAGTTAGGATTACCAAATTTTTATTGGTTTCAGAGATTTGGAATTAGGCAAAATAATCATTATCTCGGAAAATTATTAATATTGAAAAAATATGATGAATTTATCGCTCATTTTCTTTTAGACTCTAAGAACGAAGATGGCAAAATTAAAAATATAAGGAAAATTCTTAGTGAAAATTTTGGGGACTGGGGTAAATGTTTTAAAATATTGAAAGACACCGATTTAACAGACGAAAAAGAATTAATTACAAATCTTTTGAAATTTACTTCTTTAGAAAAAGCAATACAGCAAATGAAACTATCCCATTTTTTCATTCATGCTTATGTAAGTTATATTTTCAATAAAGCGCTTAGCAAATTTATTATAGAAAATGGTTATAGGCAAGTTTTAATAGAGAAGATAGGAAAAAATACGATTTTAGATAAATTTAATAAACAAATTTATAAGAATATATTAGAAGATGAAGAATTGACGTTGGATGATATTAAAAATTCTTCTTTTGCAGACAATGGTCACCTTCGGTATTCATTTTTCAAACCTAAAAATTTATGTTTTTATGAAAAGGCAAAGAATTTGATAATAAAATTTGATCTCGGTAAAGGTGAATATGCATCTCTTGTATTAGAATTTCTTATAGATTCAGATAAAATAAAATGGTGTTAAAATGTCTCGTAGAATAACATTAACAGGCCCATCTGGAATAGGGAAAACTTATGTTAAAAGAAAGGCTAAGGAAAGCTATTCTTTAAAAGAGCCAGCTATATATACAACCAGGCCACTTCGTTGTGAAGAAGAATCGGACGAGAGAATAAGCATTACAGAGAAAGAGTTTAATGATTTGGAAAATAGGGGAGAATTTATATTCGTAAATAATATTTTTGGATATCGATATGGTCTGAAAAAAGACATTTACTTTTCATCTGATGACCTGATATTAGAACTATATGTTGATAACATAGAGACGTTCAGAATAAAGAGACCAGATGCTTATATGATAGCTATGATACCATTAGATTTGGGTTTTCTTGAAGAAAGACTAAAAAAAAGGGTGGGAAAATGTCATGAGTATATTTATAATAGAATTGAACATGCCAAGGAAGAAATAGAAAAAATTAAATGCTTAGTTCATATTTTCAATGAATTATATGTTGTAAAAAAACAAAATGAAACTGAAGTATTATATAGTATTCTGAGGGATATCGAAGATTTTTTAAGGAGGGAAAAATAATGATACTTAAAACAAAACTATGTAGAAAAAATCTAAAAAGCCCCTTGATTCTTGGTTCTGGAACTCTCGGAGAAAATAAGATTAATTTAATTAATGCATTAAAGGCAGGTGCAGGTGCTGTTGTAAATAGAACAATAAGATTAGACAATACAAAAAGACACATTATAAAGCCAGCATATTACATAAAAAGAAATGTTTATATGTTGAACGCAGATAACAATAATTTAACACCGTGGACATATTGGGTAAAAAGTATAGAAGAAATTGAAAAATATGGGCCTTTAATAGTAAGTATATCAGCAAGAAATCCGCAAGATTGTAATGTAATCATTCCAGCATTCGAAAAAAAGAGTTCACCATCTTTTTATGAACTAAATTTTTCATGCCCACATTCTTCAAAACTATATGGAAAAATACCTTATGAAAATGTTGAAAAAGCAGCAGAAATAATAAAATCATACACAAAAATTCCTCTTTTACTTAAAGTTTCCGTTGACAATATAAATCAGAAAAAGCTTTTAGAATTAGAAGCAAAAGATCTCATTGAAGGTTATGTTATATCTAATACTATAGGCCCTGGTCTGAGGATAGATATAAAAACAAGAAAATCTGTTTTAGGTTGTATTTTTGGGGGTATTAGTGGGCCAGCAATTAAACCTTTGGTTTTGAAGACTATATATGAGTTTAAACAAAAAACAGAAAAATCAATAATAGGTGTTGGTGGAATAGAAACAGCAGAAGACGTACTGGAATATATTATACTCGGTTGCGATGCTGTTCAGATATATACAAAAGCTCATATAGATGGGGTTGAGGTTTTTTCTAAAATAAATAACAATCTTAAAAAAATATTAAATGACATGGATGAAAGTATTGAAAGTATAAAGGATACATTTAGAGATGATTTTTATGAAAAGTAGAAGATACAAAATAAAAATATATTGTAAAAGGTGTGGATACCATCTTTTTACATATTTAAAAGAAGGTGGTGAACCTCAAGCTTTGAAAAAATGTTATATAGATAATATTATTGGCGATTTTACAAAAGACCATATGCATTGTCCTGAATGTAATGAAGAATTTTCACACGGAGAAACTATAATTCATGGTAGACGTGCATACAAAATTTCTCGCAGCAAAGTTTACGTTAGGCGATAATATGGATGAAAATATTGATGTTTTTGACGAAAAAGAGAATCTAATTGGGAGAAAACTTAAAAGCGAAGCACACAAAGATGGCAGTTGGCACCGAGGTGTCCATATTTGGATACTAGTAGATAATAAAATATTTCTGCAGAAAAGGTCTTGCAAAAAAGACATTTTTCCTGGTTGTTTTGATGTTGGTTGCGCAGGTCATTTAAAAAGCGGAGAAAATTATGAAGATGCAGCTATCAGAGAGTTAGAAGAAGAGCTTGAAATTAAAGCGAAAAAAAGAGACCTGATTTATTTGGATTCAAGAAAACAAATCACCTTCATCAAAGAAAAAAAAATAATTAGCAAAGAATTCCTAAAAGTTTTTGCCTTGAAGATCAAAAATACAAATAATGTGAAAATAAATAAAGATGAAATAGAAGAAGTAAGATTATTTGATATTAAAGAACTAGAAGATCTTTTGAAAAACAAACCAGAAATGTTTGTTGAAGATATTGAATATTTTTTTGATGCTATAAATAAAATTAAAAAATTGTTTTGATGATATATTTTCGGCCGCGATCCATTTTTACTCTCGCCAGCCTTTCCTTCGGAAAGGACGTTGCACTTCGCTCCACCCACCAGAATTACTAAACTTTTATATATTAAGCTTCAGTTTCTAATATTATGAAAGTTACAATTTGTGGAAGCATGGTTTTTGCTAAAGAGATGCTTGAGATTAAACAAAAATTGGAAAAGCAAAACCATATTGTTATTCTTCCTCCCAACACAAATAAATATGCTAATGGCAGTATTGATGTTGAAAATAACTGGGAAAAAATAGAGCTTGATGTTATTCGTGTTTATTTTGATGAAATCAAAAAAACTGATGCGATTCTTGTTATCAATAAAGATAAAAATAATATCAAAAATTATGTTGGCGGAAACAGTTTAATTGAAATGGCTTTTGCTCATGTTCTGAATAAAAAAATATTTTTGCTTAATCCTATTCCTCAAATGAGTTATTCTGATGAAATTGAAGCTATGAAACCAGTAATCCTCAATAATGATTTAAGTAAGATTAAGTAGGCGGCTAGCGATTCTTCACACTAGGAACTTATTTTATCTGCGATGTTATACTCAATCCGCCGCACCTAGAAAGAAAGTTTTTATTAATACTTTTGTTTTTAATTTAAAATATGGCCGAAATAAATTGGAAAGATAGATGTTGGGTAACAACAATTTTTCTTGTAAGATCTGATAAGAAAGTATTGTTAACTCGGAACGGTAGACTTAATACTTGGATTCCTGTTGGAGGACATATAGATCCGGGTGAGAATCCTGATGAAGCAATAGTTAGGGAAGTGAAAGAAGAACTACCCGATTTTGAGTTTGAATTTATTCCTAAAGCACATTATGAGAATAATGGTGATGTTAAAGTTATTAAGCCATATCAGGTACAAATTGAAAAGGTTCCTCACCATAATATTCATATTAATATCATCTTTTTTGGAAAATGTACAAAATGGGAAAATTTAGAAGAAAACGATGAAGGAGATAAATTAAGATGGTTTTCAAAAAAGGAAATAGAGAAAGAAGAAATGCTCGAAAGCGTTAAAAAATTAGCATTATCCGCAATTGATATGTTAACAAAATAATTTTTGTGCGAGCGGCCGGACTTCTCCGTAAAATCAAAGATTTGCTCGACCTTCGAGGCGACTAACAGCAAATTAACAGTTACGCTTTCTTGCAGGTGCTCCACCCAAATCCTCTAACGAGGATTTCGTTAAATCGCATACGTTAAATGAAATAAAAATAAGCTCTTATCTATTTTTGAAATTTAATATTTGTTCATATAAACTTTCAAAAACTTCACTTGATATTTGACCTTCTGCT
>JAFCEW010000035.1 GCA_017608955.1 Candidatus Aenigmatarchaeota archaeon
TATTATAACTATCATATTGTTTATATCTGATTGTGCTTCTGATGGTTTTTCTTTGTTTTCTCCTATTAATACTTTATATAATCCACTAGTAAAAAACAATACAAAAATTAATGCAAGCATAATGAACATAAAATTTCTTGATTTGAATCCTTCTACCATAACTTCAGTAAATTTTGGATAAAACATGCTTGATGCAATTAAAGCAAAAAGAAAAACAAATATTAAAACTCCTGCTTGCATTATAAATGTTGAGAATGCAGCACCAATATTTATTGCTGTTGGTCCTATTAGATATCCCCAAACAAGAAATGATAATGATAATGATAAAACAGCATTTAATCCAGAAGATTCAAACATATAATGATAAAACAGCATTTAATCCAGAAGATTCAAACATATTCGACTTTTTTAATAATCCCCAAATAACAGCTGCTGTTATAATCCATGGGACAAAAAAATTATAAAATCCCATTTCACCTAATCTTTCTGCTATTATTTGAAATGGAGCAACCATATTATCTGTAAAATAATTATAAAACTAATCATAAATATTTTCCTAAGAACTTTCTTTTTTAACTTTATTCACTAGTTCTGTTAATGCTCTTACACTGTCTATAAGTGCTGGCAATGCCTCTTTAAATGCTTTTTCTAGACTTGATAAATGTGCTGCCATCTCATCTAAAGATTCTTTGAATACTTCTATTTTTGTTATTATAGCTTGCTCTGTTTGTGTTCTTCCTTTTGTCATATTTGTTAATTGATTGTGAAGATCTGCTAAGCTTCTTTCCAATGCTAGGTTTTTTGCTTTCATTTCCATTAATTTCTGATCAATCTGCCCCATTTTTTCATGCACAACAGATTCTATCAATTCTTCTGCTCCATATTCTTGTTGAGGATAATATTGTTGTTGATATGGTGCTGGTTCTGGTATTTGTGGACCTATTGGCTCTGCAGGTTCTTGAGGAACAAAGGATTGTGATTGTGATTGAAGATCTTGTAAAGTTGGTATTTTACTTTCAGTTTTTTCTTCTGGTTTCCCAGTAACACCAACTTTTAAGGATTGTGTTAACGCTCTATCAATTTCATTAGAATCAAATCCTTCTTTTCTTAATGCATCAACAATTTCGGGTTCAGAAAATCCTTTACTGCTCATTTCTTTAACTTTATCGGTTGGAACAAATCCTTTGCCTGTTTTAGGACCTTTCTCAGGTTCTTTTTTACTTCCAAGACCAAAAAGCTTAATCATTTTAACACCTTTAATAAAATTTGTTTTTCACAATTTATATATTTCTTTTTTAAACTTTCTTGCTTAATTTTTCTTCTATTAATCTTTCTACTTCCTCTTTTGATACAAATCTTGATTTTATTGGATTATATAATTCTATTAGACTTTCTAGTTCTTTTAACTCTGTCTTTCTTGCTGCTTTTTCAAGATTTTTTGTCATTTTTAAGAATTCAGATCTTAATTCTCCTATATTTTCTGATAATTTATCTATATCTTGACTTATCTGGTCGAATCTTTTTTTCAAATTTGAAAGTTCTTCTATAACCTTTTCTTCCAAAGAACTAATTCTCCCTTCTGTGCCTTCATGTCTTTGTTCTAATGTTCTTATTCTTCTAGTATTTGTATTGATTCTAGTAACAAGTTCTGTCCCAAAAGCATGAATATTTGGTGCCTGTTTTTTTTCAAATACCATAAAACCAATATTAATTTCGTTAATTAAATAAATTAATCTAACTGTTTTTAAAAATGAATTAATTTTAACAACAAAAAATAGAATATCTATTATAGGTGAATTTTTTTGGTTTGCGAATATGAAACAATTGGCAATCTATTGAAAGTAAACTGCAAGAATTGTATATACGGATCTAGCATAGAAGATTTCGAGGAATGCATGGCAAGAACTATAGACAAAATATTAGAAGTAAAAAAAGTTGAAAGAATTATACTTTCTGAAGCAAGAGAGTTTGAATATGATTATGACGAAACAAAAATGTTAGTAGAAATAGCCAATGTTTTTAATAGATTATTAAATGAAGATAAAATTCTTTCTATTTCTAGATTAGGAGGAGATAAATGTAAGGATTTTTCTCAGAAAAAATTTGCTGAACTTCAATATTTAGTAACTAATATGTTAAGAAGAGATCCGATTGGCGCATATGTCAAAGTAAAAAGAATTATTAGGATGATGCAATTACAAGCAGAAAAAGCAAATCCACAAGAAAGATATTGTATTGATTGCTATATAAATAACGCATTACTTCCAATACAAAGAGAACTGGAAAATACTCAATTGATAAAATATGTAAAAGATAAATTGGTTGGTTATAAAATAGGTAACAGAGAATTGTATAGAAAAATCTTTCATCCTTTAATTCGCCCTAATTTTATGTTAACAAGATACATGTCAATGGCCCCGAAAAATGGGCAATTGATAGAAAGATACAAAGTTGGTAATACATTAGTAGAAATTTTTAAGGTTCCTGGAAATATTAGATTACATTATCATGTTACACCACCTGAATTTAGATTATCAGATGTAAAATATTCTATCCTTGATTCTGCAAGAAGATATTTAGCAGAACATAAGCCAACAGAAACTGAATTTACTCACCCTGAAAGGGCTAGAGAAATTTTCAAAAATATTGGTAAAGACATGATAAGTGAAATGGCAAGAGGAAGAAATGTTAATTTGACAGCAAAGGAATTAGAAATGATGGCTAATATACTAGCAAGATATACTGCTGGTTTTGGGATATTAGAAGTTTTATTAGAAGACGAAAATATACAGGATGTTTATATCAACTCACCAATAGGACTAATGCCAATATATGTTGGACATGGCGTTTACGAAGAATGTGAAACAAATTTAATTCCAACAAAAGAAGATGCGGAAGGATGGGCTACAAGATTTAGAATGCTCTCCGGAAGGCCATTAGACGAAGCAAATCCAGTATTAGATACGGAACTTTTGATTCCTGGAGGGAGAGCAAGAGTTTGTGCAATAACAAGGACATTGTCGCCAGAAGGAATTGGCTATGCATTAAGAAGACATAGAGATAGACCATGGACATATCCTTTATTCATGGATGTGAAATTTTTTGATCCATTATTTGCTGGATTGATGAGTTTCCTTGTAGATGGTTCAAGAACACTTTTAATTGGAGGAACAAGATCATCTGGTAAAACTGCATTACTTGGTGCAACAATGCTAGAAATTATGAAAAGATTTAGAATCTGCACAGTGGAGGACACGCTCGAGTTGCCTGTTACACAACTAAGAAATATGGGATATAATATTGAAAGATTAAAAGCAAGATCTGTTATTACAAGAGTTGAAGCTGAATTACCAGCAGATGAGGCATTGAGAACTGCATTGCGTTTGGGAGATTCTTGCCTTATAATTGGTGAAGTAAGAAGTAAAGAAGCAAAAGCATTATGGGAAGCAATGAGAATTGGTGCATTAGCAAATGTTGTTGCTGGTACAATCCATGGTGAGTCTGCCTATGGTGTATTTGACAGAGTTGTAAATGATCTTGGAGTTCCTAAAACAAGTTTCAAAGCAACAGATATAGTTGTAATATGTAATAGACTAAGATCTGCTGATGGTCTGAGAACATTTAGAAGAGTTGTTGAAGTCACAGAAGTTAGAAAGCATTGGCAAGAAGATCCTATGGACGAAAATGGTTTTGTTAATTTAATGGAATATTCTGCAAAAGAAGATAAACTAAAACCAAGTGGAACTCTATTAAATGGTGAATCATCTATAATTAATGAAATTGCTAAAAGAGTTAAAGAATGGCATGGAGATTGGAATGCAGTTTGGAGCAATATAGAATTGAGAGGTAAAATAAAACAAGCAATGGTTGACTATGCAAATAAATTAAATAGAAAAGATATTCTTGAGGCAGAATGGACATCAAAGAGTAATGAAATGTTTCATACTATAGCAGATAAAGTTCACAGAGAAATTGGTGCATTAGATTCCAAAGAGATATATAAAAGATGGGATGAATGGTTTAGAAATGAGTTGAAGCATAAAAAATGAAAGAAAAAGATTTACGAAAATTAGAAGAAGTATATGAAGATTCATGGAAAAAGAATAAACCTATTTATTATTCTAGAGAGTTTATTCAGTTTCTGAAAGACGAAGTTGAAAGAAAGAATTGGTTTGAAAAATTATGTGGATTTTCTGGTAGAGTTTTAAAAATTGGAATGAATGAAGAAAAAAGAAAAAGATTACAACGTGAATTAGATTTTTGTAATTTAGATGTAAAACCATCTTCTGTTTATTCAGCATGTATAATGTCTTTGATAGCAACAGTTACAATTGTGCTTCTAATGGTAGTTTTTTCTTCTATTATATTACCTTATATAGGAATTTCAGTTAGTATTCTTCCTTATGTTTTATTGATTTCTATTTTAGGTGGAGGGTTCTCATTTTATGTTCTGATTTATCCTCATATGCTTGTTAAAAAAATCAGAGTAAATGCATCATCAGAATTAGTTTTAGCGATTTTGTATATGGCTATTGGATTAAAACATATTCCTAATCTAGAAAATGCAGTTACATTTGCTGCTGTTAATTTAAAAGGTCCATTAGGAAAAGATTTGAGAAAATTGTTATGGGATATTCAAACTGGAAAATATAATAACATAGAAGATGGATTGCATGATTTTTCTGTAAAATGGAAAACAGAAAATCAAGAGTTTTCTGAATCTATTGATTTATTAAGAGCATCCATAATGAGACCTGGTAAAGCAGGTAGAGATGCAGTTGATCAAGCAGTTACAGTTATATTAGAAGGGAA
>JAFCEW010000036.1 GCA_017608955.1 Candidatus Aenigmatarchaeota archaeon
ATGAAAAGTTTAGAGAATTTTTTAAGTAATACATATAAAAAACAAAAACAGACTGTTAGTGATGAATACAAAATAAATATTAAATATAAACATCTTAAAAAATGGATAGAATTAAAAGTCTGGTCGTTCTTTGAAAATAGAATAAAAATGAACCCTCCTAACTTACATGGGAATAGAACAGCAGAATTCTTAAGCATTCATCGATTTATTTTTTGGATAAAAAATAAAAATAGACTACCTGAACAAAATCTTTTGCGCGATTTAAAAAACTCACCTTCCAAGCTGAAATTTGATTTTAGAAAAGAAGAGGAAATATCTGATATATTAAAGAGTTTTATTCATTATCTAAATGAAATTGAAATTTTGCCTAAGGAAGATTGGGAAATAGGCGATATCTTCGTATATAAAAATTTGTTTAAAAAATGGGAAACTTCTTCTCCTGTTGTATTTCTAAATCCATATGAATTTATTAATAACCCAGAATCTAGGGCTATTATTTGCTTTAAACAATTTCTAAAATATCGCTTCAAATATGGAGACAAGGCAATCACCGATTTTTTCTTTCAAAGAATTGCAGAGAATATCGATGATGACTTCGTTATTTTTTTAGACATAAGATATGACAAAGAGGACAAAATAAAAGCGAATTTATTGGAGCAATTTGTTGGAGGTAAACTGTGGAAAATATTTTATTATCGAATAAGTTGCAAGAAGGACAAGAAATCTATTGCTAAGATAAAAAAAGATTTTATTTTACAAAATGATCCTTCGTATTGTACTTGTCCTCCTATAAAAAAATTTCTTTCAAGTAAATATAGGTTTATTAATAAAATTATAAGGCCATCTTATATAACAAATTTCATTTTGCCATCCATCTATAAAAATCTACATGAATATTTCGAAAAAGTTTTTTCTGAATCTGTAACCCCTTTAGCAGTTTATACTAAGGGATTAAGATGGTTTGGTCTCCCTGGTACTGTTAATCTTGATGGGAAGAATCGAGGATCTATAATAATGTGGTTAGTTGGACAAAATGAGGGGAACAAAGTAAAGATACCAGAGAGAGTGAATTATATATTTCTTTTATTAAAAATGTTAGCAGATCAAATTTCCCGGCGCGACATGATCCAGATAGCCATGAAAGAATCTTTGAGATCTGCTGTTGCAGCGATAATGGCAAGAAACATGTCCCACAATATAGGGTCACATGTATTGTTTTATCTTTCAAAACATGACAGTTTTTATAAATATCTTCAGAACAGAATGGATTTTGTAGCTGAAATTTCTACCACTGAACCAACATGGACACATAGAATGAAGCTCATAGAAGACATAATTAGACCATTTGTAAATCAAGTGAAAATGCTTGATAATATAGCTAAATCAGAAGAGTTAACTGCTTTCAAAATAGATATTAGAGTCCATTTGCCCTCTTTTCAATATCTTTTCAGTGTTGGGGAAACTAAAAATCTATATCAAACAAAAAAGAGTGATGGAACATTAATCCTTTTTGAAGAGAAAACACCTGACTTAGAACTTGATTTACCCCATGGAGTAATTGGTTGTCATGCTTTTTATTCAATTTTAGAAAATTTTATAAGAGATACAATCAGGCATAGTACAAGTGAAATAGAAAAAATTTTACAGTCTAATCAGAATCTTGAAATCATAATAGAAACTGAGCATTATTCAGAGGAACTGATTAAAATAGTAATTAAGAACAATTTGAGGAATTATTCGTCAAAAGCTTATAAAAATATTAAATTTTTTTTGAATGAGAGTTTTATTGGCAATAAAGGAGAATTAATAAAGAGTGGATGGGGGCAAAAGGAGATGAAAATATGTTCTGGATGGCTGAGGAATGTTCCAGCTGAGTTGGTTCCTTCTTTTCAAGAAAAACATCCCTTACTTGAGCCTATTCGGAATCCCGCAGATAGAAATGTAGGCTATACATTCTATATGCTTAAACCTTTAGATATTTTAATTATAGATAACAATATTGATCAGAAAGAAATTCAAAAAGAAGGAATCTATATAAGAAATGATATAAAAGAATTAAAAGAATTGAGCAGAAAAAATAAATTAAGACATAATTTTATTTTAATTAAGATCAAGGAAGAAGAGGAAATTAGATGGATTGAAAAAAATCTAATAATGTTGCCATCTCGGATATTTGTTGTATATGACAATAAACTTGCTGGCATAATAGGAAATCGTATTATAAAAATTAGCTCAGAAGAGTATAAAAAATTCTTAAAAGATATAGATATTACTGATTTATACGAAAAATTAGTTAAATGGTTATATGGAAATAATTTGCTTCCAAAAATCAAGGTAATATGGAGTTTGATGGATGATCCATTTAAAAAAATTAGTGAAAAATTAAAGATGTTAATCTCAGTTGAAAAAGAGATTAAATCAAAAGATGAAATTGTCTTTGATCATGATAAAAAAAACAAACAACATGAATATCCAAATATTTATTATGAGCCGTTTACTTATATGAGGGGGACAGCTGCAAAGAAATTAAGTCTTTTTTTTGAGAAGAAAAACCCCCAATTGCTGTTTGAACTTTATGAAGTAGCACTTACAAAAATAATAATTGCTGATGAACGATTATATAAAAGATGCAAAGATAAAATACCATCCCTAGAAAAAGAATGGGATATTTGGGATTTATGGCTAAAAATGGGTGTGGAAATAATAAATATAAAAAAAGAAAAACGAGATATTTATGTATATAAGCATAATAAAAAAAAGAAAATAAGATTAGAGGATTTTTTCAGGAATGCTAAAAATAATGAATTCATGTTTTTTCTTACCCATCAAGGAATAATAGATAAAGAAATAAGCGAGGAAGAATTTTTAAAACTAAAATCTGAGTTTTTTAGAATGGCAAGAAATGTAATTATCCATAGCGGAAGAGGACATGTTAAAATAACGAAAGGATTCAAGTTTGTGGAATTTTCAAATATAGAAAGGTGGATAGATGAGAGAGATAAGCATAAATTGGTAAATCTTTTAATGAAAATTACTTATAAAATGGAGGGATAGGGTGCAGAAGAAAGCCATTATTATCATTACACATTATGGGAATCCTTATTATAAAAGGTTTTTTGGGGAGATTTCAAATAATAGAATCGTAGGTAACTTTATAAATGAAGGCATTCAAGAAGTTAGCCATATTGATTTAGAAGAACCTCCGCAATTTGCTGTCCTATCATATGCTGATAGTGAAGGCACTTATCGTATACTTTTAATGCATCAATGGAACGATGAAGAAGACAATACTAAAAAAGTAAAAATACTTGCGAATAAATACTGTCAAGGATATGAAATATTCATCAAAGCACATCGGAACGGAGGAAAGGTTAATAAATTTGACAAGTTTATTAAGAGCATTAGAAATATTGAGGAATTCGATAATGTTTTAGGCGACCCAAGTTTCGATGCTATAAAAGCCTTTATCGACTCTTTAAATAAGAAAGAGGAACAAATAATAAATGCTATCCGTGGTCTTTACAAAAAATTTGCTACCCTCTGGCGTTTTGAATATTTCCTTGAGCTTTCGCAATGGCTGTTGGCTTTAGCCGAAAAAAATAAAGATGTTCAAAACGAATTTAATAATATCATAGATAAACTTTATCCAGATGCTCCAGAGGAATTAAAAAGAGAATTGAAGAAAATTATCGATATAACCGAGCTTAAAAAATTTTCAGGGAAAACTATTTTAGATAAGGAATATGCTAGCTATTACAAATGTATTTATAAAAGACTAAAAGAGTTTTCACAAGAGGAGATGTCAAACTGGCTAAGGGAGATATAGAGGTGGAAATTGTGAAGATTTTAATAATAGACGATAATGATACTATTAGTAAAATTTTTAAAAAAACGCCTGATGTCGAGTGTAATCTGTTAATTACCAAAAAAAAGAATATAGATCAAATTTTATTGGAGATAAAAAGACAAAATAATACGAATATAAAATCAATTTTTATAAATGCCCATCTTATTTTTAATAATTCTCCTTTTAGGCGTGATTGTGGCGGTCTAGAAATCTTAAAGCATTTACGTCTTACAGAAGAAATATTCCCTGCATGTTGTCTACCCATAATCGTTGGGATATTTTTTAGAGTTGATGATTACATTCGCAAAAGGCCGGATAATTTGATACTTC
>JAFCEW010000037.1 GCA_017608955.1 Candidatus Aenigmatarchaeota archaeon
CACCACTATCTTTATTCCAAAATTCAAGTACTTTATCATCAGCGTCAGATCCTTTATATTGAAGCTTTACATCTTCGTCATATACAGGCAAGAAAAATATATCATCTTTTTTTAGTTTTCCACCACCACAATAATATTCTACAATAGAATCTCCTTTACAATAATCATTATGTCTTTCTTTTAGAATTGTAACACCTTCTTTATAATAATTTTTTCCACCATCTGAATCATAACATTTTTGTGGAGGTATTGTAGTTGTTGGTGGTGATGTTGTTGTGGTTGGAATTGTTATTGTAGTTGTTGGTATAGGAATACATACACATCTTCCTGCTACACAAATACCTGACCATACTCCCTCATCTTTTTTTAATCTAGAACAATATTTTGTACAATCATATTTTTTTGAAGTACATATTAAACGAAAATAAGAACTAAATGGTCTACCACAATAATATTCAATTAGTGTATTTTTATCTGAACAAACATCATTATGTTTTCTATTAGCATATGAACAAGTTCCATATCTAAGTGGTTTATTACCACCATCACTATCAGAACATACTGTTGGTACAACTATTGGTCTGCCAGTAATACCTCCAAACCAATTTCTTATATCACTAAAAGATAGAGCATTTACTATATTACTAGAAAATAATAAAAATAAACTAACAATCAAAATTAATGATATAATTTTCATAATATTCTAAAATTAATATGTGATTTTACTAATTTAAATATATAGGTGTGCATTTGAAAAAATCTATTATAGTTGGGTACGATCCAGGAACAACAGCTGCAGTTGCTATAATAGATACTAATAAAAAAATTCTTTTTTTAACAAGCAAGAAAGGATTAAAGGTAAACGACATTATAAAAGAAATATCAAAAATAGGAACCACACTTATAGTCGCAACTGATAAAATTCCAATTCCAAAAAATGTTGAGAAACTAAATAATTCTTTAGGAGCTAAAATATTTTTCCCATCTGAATCTTTATCAACAACAGAAAAATGGTCTTTAATAAAGGATTGTAAAATAAAAATCAAAAATGATCATGAAAGAGATGCATTAGCATCTGCCATAAAAGCATATGAAAAATATTCTAAATTGTTTAAAAAAATAGATAGAGTTCTTTCATCATTGTATCTAAGCGAATTATACGATAAAGTACTTAAGATGCTAATAAAAGAAGAAGCTGAAAATATAACAGATGCAGTAGAAAAAATTATGAAAAAAATGAAAAAACCTGAGAAATCTAAAAAGAAAATAATAAAAGAAACTCCAAATAAAAAGGTTCAAGAATTGAAAGAAATAATTAAACAAAAAAATGATGATATAGAAATTCTTAAAAGCTATAATGAAAGTTTAAAAGAAAAATTGAAAAAATATGAAGAAAAATATGGAAAAAGAACAGAAATAAAAATCGATATAAATGAAATTAAACAACTAAAAGATCAGATAAATAAATTGAAAGAAAAAATAGAAGAAAAAAACAATATTATTTCCAAATTAAAATTGTTTAGAGAACTCGAAAATAAAAATTATATTCCTATTATAGAAATCAGTGGAACAACAGAATCGATACAAGAATTTTCTAAAAAATTTTCATTGATAAATAGAGTAGTATTATTAAAAAATACGAATCAAATAGAGACCTTGAACGATTATAATATAAAGGCTGCTATAATAGAAAAAATTGATGAAAATATTATAGGCAAATTAAATTTTCCAATTATATTAAAAGATGATATTTCTCTCAAAAAAATAAATAATATATTAGTTATAGAAAAAAAGGAATTTGAAAATAAAATATCTAAAGCTAGAAAAATAGGTTTTATTAAATGGCTAAAAAATTACAAAAAAAGAAAAGTATAGAAATTGCTAAATTTCTGATAAGGTTAAATATATTGCTCATTCCATTCTATCTAATAGCATATTTTAATTTATCTGTATCTCAATTTCAAAATGGATTTGCCTTGTTAATTTCAAAAATTCTCAATATAATAGGGTATGAAAATACTGTTTCTGACTTTATAATATACATTCAAAATAAACTCGTAATAGACATATCATTTGATTGTATAGGATGGAAATCCATGTATTCTCTATTTGCCCTTGTGTTTGCTGTAAGAGAAAAATTAAAAAAGAAATTAAAATTTTTAATAAAATGGGTTCCAGTCGTCTTTATATTAAATATTTTCAGAGTCATATTTAATATTATAGTAGGGATTAAATTTGGAATTAAATGGATGAATATATTTCACTCTATATTATGGCAGGGTGGAATGATAGCCATTGTATTGGTTATTTGGTATATTTGGATTAAGCAAACAAAATTAAATACGAAATAGTGCAAAAATATATTATAGAAGTTAACCATATTATAATAGGTATAGTATGAAATCAAAAACCCAAAAATACAATTCTTTGCCAAAAAATCTTAAACTAAAGTTATTAGAAAATGATAAAAGATTTGCTGATTTAGAATTAAATCTCGGTAAAATAGAAGATAAATTTGGAGAAGTTTGGGAGCTAATTCCTGATATAAAAGAAAGGTCTGAGCGTATAGAAGATCTTCTCAATATAATAAATCTTGGCCTTGTTGATTATAAAGATCAGGCAAATAAATTATCAGCAAAAGTATCTGAATTAGAAAAATTGCCTTCAAAAATAGATATGCAATCAAAAGAATATGCTGAAAAATTAAGGGAATTAAATAAACAATTAACTGAATTTTCAGCAAAGGTTCAAGCATTAGGAACAGTTAAAGATGATATTTCTAAAACAGTAAGAGAAGATATTTTACCTGATATAAATCTTTTAAAAGAATCTATTGAAAAAAATGAAGTAAATGTAGAACAAATGAGAAATGAAGTCGAAAATTTCAAATCAATGATAAAATCATTTCAACAAACAATGCAATTACTTGATATAAGTTCTGTTATTCAGCAGTTTGATAATTTTAATGTAAAAATAACAAATCTTCAAGCTCAAATTGATACTTTTAGAGATCAAATTCCTTCAAAAGAAATTTATGATAAAGATATAGAAATAATGAAAAATAGAATACAAGACTTTAGTTCTAATGTAATTGATGTAAATACAAAATTAAAATCCCTTGAAACAAATCTTGAATCATTAAGTGATAAAATTGGTAAATTAAATATAATAGGAAGATTCAATGAATTAAAAAGCGAAATAAAAGAAAAAGAAAAATTAATTTTCAAAAATGAAAGTAAAATAAATGAATTAAATAAAACACTTGAACAAAGAGATGAAGTTCTAGAAAATAAATTTGTTAATTTAGAAAAACTAATGAAAAATGCTAAAAATATTGCATTTTTAGAATCAATAAGAAATGAAGTTGAAGAGCATAGTGAGAATATAGAAGAAACCAAAGATAGAATAGAAAAATTAGCGAATAAAACTGAAAAAATCTATTATGAAATAAATAAAAAAATTTCTGATTTTGGAGATACAGAAAAAGAAATTGAAAAATTAAAATTCAACATTTCTGAGCTAGAGAAATTAAATGATGAAAATAATTTTGCTACAAAGAAAAATATTGAACTTCTAAAAAAAATGAGAAATGAGATAAACGAATTGAAGAAAATTAAGAAATTAAAATTTGACCAAGGTGAAATTCAACCACTCAAAGATATAATCCATAAATTAGTTGAGAAGACATATGAGCTAAGTAAGAAAATTTCTGAATTAGATATGATAGAAGATGATTTGAAAAAACTAAAATCTGAAAAAGATATTGATAAATTAAATGAATTTAAGAATGTAATTTCTGAGAAATTTAATAATATGGATAAAACAGTTGAATCATTAAACAAAAAAATTGAATCTTTAGAGAAAAAAAGCAGCTCTACTGAAATAAATAAGACTATTATTAATGAATTCAAAAATGTTTATAAGGAAATTGATAAACTCAAAAAAGCAAAACCAGAAATAAAATCATCAAAAGAATTACCTAAGGATATTGTAAAAGAAATATTTGCATTAAAAGATATTGTATCAAGACTAACAGCGGAAAATGAGTCTTTAAAAGAAAAAATCACAACAATAAAAGAACCAAAAACAACAACAGGTATACCACCACATGTAGTTGCAGAAATGGTAGATAAAATAAA
>JAFCEW010000038.1 GCA_017608955.1 Candidatus Aenigmatarchaeota archaeon
GTATAGGTATTATTTTTTTAGGTTTAACAATTTTTACAAATTTCTTTAATTCAGGCCCTGATGCATGACCAGACACATGAGTACGATTCAATTTCATTCCAAAATGATTTATCCAATTTTCAATTCTTTTCCAATCAATTTCCATTTCCATGTCAAATGGCTCACAAACAGATTTTATATAAGAGCTTCCAGCAACAGGTTGTAAATCTATCAGTTCTTTCAACTCAAAATTATTGCAATAAAACATATATTCATTCTGATTATCTCTAACATCTTTGTAATTTATAGCTCTATCCAGGTATTTTCTTTCCCATTTATCATAATCAGCATTAACTATTCTCTCATCAAAATCAGGATTTCCTATAACACCCCACATCTTTCTCATTGCATATAATTGAATATTTTTATCAGAAATTTTAGGAGCATTTGATTTGCATTTTGACAACATTTCCAAAACATATGCTTGTTTCAAATCAATTGTCAATTTTTTTCCAGCTTTTTTTGCTGCCTTCAAAAAACTCATCATTCTATCAGTATCTCTTACAGGCCAATTGCAAACAGTCAATCCTTTTGTTTTTGATGCAATCATAGCAACCTCTTCTTCAACATCTTTTTCTGTCCCAGACTTTCCTTCATTTATTCTTGTTCCTTCTATTAAAAGTATATCTGGTTTTTCTTCAGCACATGCTTTCATAAATTGCCTTGTTTTTGTTGATCTTCTTCCATGAAATCTAAAATCACCAGTATAAACTATAGTTCCTTCAGAAGTATGAATTATAAATCCAGTTGCCCCAGGTAATGAATGATCAACATTATATGGAATTATTTCTAAGCTATCTATTTTGAATTTCTTGCCAAATTTTATTTTATGAAATTTTCTTGGTTTTACTATTTCAGGATGTGTTTTTGTTGTTTTTTTGCTTATCTGTCCTTTTTTATTTACATATGTACAGAAGCTTTCCTTTAATTCTGTTAATTCAGAAAATCCTGAAGACGCTGTATCATTCAATGCTTTCAGAATAGCATAAGTCTCATCAGAACAATAAATTGGAATGTCTTCTCTTAAATGATGAATAAATGCTGCATGGTCAGCATGTGCATGAGAAAGAAGTACTCCCTGGCAATCAGTATCTTCTGGTTCTCTTCCCATATGTTTCAAATAATCTCTTCTGTAAATTCCTGGAATATCTGGTAATAAATTAAATTCAAAAAAATCTCCTAATCCATTACATTTTCTTGGTTGCAAAAATTCAGAAAAGAATTTGTTTGTTTGATTAAAACTCATTCCAAAATCAAGAAATATTTTTGTATCTCCATCTTCTAAGAGTATCTTATTTCCTCCTATCTCGTTTATTCCACCATAAAATGTTAGTGAGGTCATATAATTACTATTATTAAATAGAAAATTTAAATGATTTTTATGGACAAGAAAATTGTTTTACCTATTATTTTGATAATAGTTGGAACTGGTTTAGTTACAAGTCCTATGGAATGTTATGCTCCTCCAACTCCAGGACATGAAATAACATTTGGTCTCTTTGGTATAATGCTTTTTGATACTAATTATTCTACTGCTATAATACTTTTTTCTTTAGGAGTAGTTTTAATTATAATTGGTATTGTTTGTTTTATTCTACTTTATATAAAAAATAAAAGATAGATAATATATGATAAAAGCAATTATGTTTGATCTTGATAATACATTGATAGATTTTGTTAGAATGAAAAAACTTAGTTGTGAAGCAGCAATAGATGCTATGATAGATAATGGATTAAAAATTTCTAAGAAGAAAGCACTTAAAATTATGTTTGATTTGTATAACAAATATGGTTGGGAATATCAAAGAATATTCCAACTTTTTATGAAAAAAGTAATTAAAAAAATAGATTATAGAATAATGTGTTCTGGAATAGTTGCTTATAGAAAAATAAAAGAAGGATTGCTTTATCCATATCCTAATGTTTCTTCAACTCTAGATAGACTAAAAAAGAAAGGATACAAACTAGTAATTTTAACAGATGCTCCAAGAATTCAAGCATGGATAAGATTAGCCGCTATGGGAATACAAAATAAATTTGATTATGTGATAACTTTTGATGATACCAGAAAAAAGAAAATTGATGAAAAGCCATTTTTGTTTGCATTAAAAAAATTGAAACTTAAACCAGAAGAAGTAATTATGGTAGGAGATTCAATTAAAAGAGACTTGAAAATACCAAAGAAATTGGGAATAACAACTGTCCTTGCAAAATATGGACAATTAGAAAAAGAGAAAGGTAAAGTAGATTATGAGATAAATGATATTTCTGAATTATTGAAAATTGTTAAGAAATTATGATTTTATGACTTTCTATAATCAATCAACATCTTTATTGCTTTGACCTCACTTTCAGGAGTTGGATAAATCGGATATCCCAATTCCATTATTTTTTTGTTTATTTTTTCTGTTTCTAAATTTGTTGTAGGAAAAGACTATTATACAAGAAATAAGATATGGAAGAATAAAAGGAGTTATTGAATATCCCAAAAGAACTAAGGTAGAAAAAAATTGTGGTAAAACATATATAAAATTAAAATAGCTTGCATATAAAATAACACCAATGGTTGTTTTAAACCCAATTAAAAAAAAAAAAATGAATACTAAAACTTTCTTCCAACCAGGTTTCAAAAATTGTTTGATTGTTTTTTTGATCATTATAATTAAATTTTATATAATATGTTTAAATATATTTATCAATAAAATCGTCAAATAACATGTCGCCTAACAACTGTTAAACTAATTACTTTTAATATACTATTTTCTATAATCAATCAAAACTTTCATAGCTCTAACAGCTCTTTCAGGAGTTGGATAAATCGGATATCCCAATTCCATTATTTTCTTGTTTATTTTTTCTGTGAATTTTCCTCCCACAGAACAAATCAAAACTGGTTTTTTGGTTTTTAATTTTTCCAAATAATCTATAATTTCAACACCAACAGTTGGAACTTGCATTAATAAAATCACTATAACTCCATCATATTCTTTTAAACATTCTCTAATAACAACATCATATCTTTTAGCATCAGCATCTCCAGTCAAATCAATTGGATTATTATAAATTCCATAAGATGGCATGACTTTAGAAATTTTTTTCTTTAATTTCTGAGATGGTTTAGCCAAATTCAATCCTTGCTTCTCTGCTGCATCTGCGGTTAAAACTCCAAATCCGCCACCATCAGTTATAACTGCAATTTTATTTCCTTTAGGAATATTTTGAGTAGAAAATGCTTTTGCAAAATCAAATAATTCTTCCCATGAATTTGCTTCTATAACTCCAACTTGTTTGAATGCAGCAGAATATATTCTTCCTGAACCAGCCAAAGTTCCTGTATGAGATGATACTGCCTCTGTTCCTTTTTTTGTTTTTCCAGCCTTCAAAATTATAATTGGTTTTTTCTTTGAAACTCTCAAACAAGCATCCATAAATTCTCTTGCATTTCCTTTAATTCCTTCAAGATAAACTGTAATTACTTTTGTTTTTTTGTCTTTTCCCAAATATTTTATCAAATCAATTTCGTTTATGTCAGTTGCATTACCATAAGAAACAAACTTACTTATTCCTATATCTTGTTCTGATAGCCAGTCCAATATAGTAGAACCAACAGCACCTGACTGAGTTATAAATGCAATATTTCCTTTTTTGGGTCTTCCACATCTTTCTCTTGATAAAAATAATGTATCAACATTTGTATATGGATCATAAACACCAATACAATTTACACCCAATAATCTTATTTTGCTTTTTTTGATTATTTTCTTGCACTTCTCTTCTAATAATTTTCCTTCTCTGCCAATTTCTGAAAATCCTGCTGTAATTACTATAACTGACTTTACTCTTTTTTTAATACATTGCTTTAGCACATTAGGAACTATTTGAGCTGGGACAACAATAATTGCCAAATCTACTTTTCCAGGAACTTTATTTATAGAACTGTAAACTTTTTTATTAAAAATCGGTGCTGTATTAGGATTTATAGGATATATCTTTCCATCAA
>JAFCEW010000039.1 GCA_017608955.1 Candidatus Aenigmatarchaeota archaeon
TGTTTGCTCCTTCCCTTTTTAATTATTCCAATTTAGCTTCAAATTTTGTTAAAGTATTCATATATTTCACTACCCTATAGTAACAATTAATAGTATATAAAATATTTTTCAGTAGAATATAATTAATTTCAAAAAATGTATATTTTTATATATTCATATTTTAATTATAATAATATTATGCATAAAATATATCCAATATTTATTTTAATAATTTTCTTTGTTTTATTGGGAATTGTATTTCTTACGAGAGAAAATAATCTAGTAAAATCTGCATTAGATATTATGCCAGATGAAAATGAATTACCAGAAGGGTATGAAATAACTAATGTGGCAGAGGTATCTACTCCAGAGTCATTTTTTTCAATTGAATTGGAAAATGAAGATAAAAATATCTTAGCTACTCTAGAGACATATGTACAAGATATGAACCATACAAAAAAAATATTTTCTTGGCATGAAAACGAAAAGGATTTCGAAGCAAAGATAAAAGACACTAATTGTATCGGCAAAAAGATCGAATATTATGATTCAGAATCTTATCTTGTACAACACATAGAAATCGTTTGTATGAAAAGAAATGTTATTGTAATTTCAAATATTTTTCCAATATCAAGAGGTATCGAATTTGACATAGATTCAGAACAAAATAAAGAATATGCTATGGAATTAATTAAAATTATTTTAGATAAAATTAAGTAAAAACAATTTCATTAAAAAACTTATTTTTATATAGTTATTTTTGAGATGTTTTTGTTATGTTAGGGGACTTTGGAAAAAACATAAGCAATGTATTCAAGAGGATTCTTAGCCAAACTACTATAGATACGGATGCTGTCGAGGCGCTTATAAAAAATCTGCAAAGAGAATTGATAAAAACTGATGTTGATGTAAAACTTATAATGGATCTTTCTAACAATATAAGACAAAAATGCCTAAAACAAGAAATTCCTGCTGGGTTGACACTAAGAGAGCATGTTATGAAAGTTGTCTATGATGAATTGGTAAATCTATTAGGAGAACAAAAAGCAACTTTAATTGGAAAAAAGAAAATAATGCTTGTGGGATTATTTGGTTCTGGTAAGACAACCACATGCGGAAAACTAGCAAAATATTTTCAAAAACAAGGACTAAAGCCAGCACTAATTGCATGCGACTATCATAGACCAGGGGCACCAGAGCAATTGAAACAGCTAGGACAAAAACTAAATGTTCCTGTTTATGTATCAGAAGAAAAAGATCCATATAAAGCAATAAAAGAAGGAATAGGAAAATTCGGTAAATATGACACAATAATTATAGATACAGCAGGGAGAGATGCATTAGATAAACAATTGGCAAAAGAATTAAAGAAAATGCATGAATTGGCAAAACCAGATGAAGTTCTTTTAGTATTACCTGCTGATATTGGTAAAGTAGGTGGAAAACAAGCATCAGAATTTCATAAACTTGTAGGAATTACTGGTGTTATAGTAACTAAAATGGATGGAACAGCAAAAGGTGGTGGTGCTTTATCAGCATGTCATGAAACAGGTGCCAAGGTAAAATTTATTGGTATAGGAGAAAAATTAGATGATTTGCAGCAATATGATCCTGTTAGATTTGTTTCAAGATTATTGGGAATGGGTGATTTGCAGACTCTTTTAGAAAAAGTAAAAGAAACAGGATTCAAAGAAGAAGATGCAACAAAAATTCTTTCTGGTAAATTCACGCTTCAAGATTTTTATGATCAAATAGAAAGCATGCAGAAAATGGGATCTTTGGATGGTGTTATGGAAATGCTCCCAGGAATGGGAAGCATAGTCCCAAAAGATATGCTAAAAATACAGGAAGAAAAAATGAAAAAATACAAGTATATGATTGATTCTATGACAAAGCAAGAAAGAGAAAATCCTGATATAATTCATAGCTCAAGAATTGAAAGAATAGCAAAAGGCGCTGGGGTAAAGAAAAGTGAAGTAAAGGAATTAATAAAACAATATGAGCAGACTAAAAAACTTCTAAAGAAAATGGGCGGAAAGGCAGGAATGAAAAGAGGTGCCATGAGTAAATTATTAAAGAAATTTGGTTTGAAATTATAGATTCTGTTTTATTTTTTGTATTAGTATATCAATTAATGATATATATAGATAAAGAAAAAAGGAAAAGGAATTGATTATTTTAACTAAGTTTCAATGTACTTTGTTTACTTTTATCAAATAATTTCTTTATTTCAATTAGCGATTTCTTTATTCCTCTTCTGTTGATTCCAACAAAAGGAATTTCTATGCCTTCCTTTTCTAGTGCAGTTCTTAAGATCTCTATAAAAATACCTTGGCGATGGATTGTTCCTTTATTTGTGTATTGATAATTAACAGCACAAGATGGTGAGTATTCTATACCTAAGATTGCTATAACTTCATATCCATTCGAAAGTATTGCTTTTATCTTATCAATAGTTTCTATGGCTAATTCTTCACAGATTTGTCTGAAAGCAGGTGTGTCATAAGTCTCTATTGAATTTGGACCTCTTTTTAGACCTTTTTCATAGCCTCCAAATTTGCTTTCAGGACATGGCATTTGAACTAAGTTTATGTCTTGCTTTATTAATTCTTCCATTATTGGCTTTATTGTTCCATGCCAGCCGTATCTTACAATACCCCTTGCTTGAAAAGCTTGACATATTAGGCAAAAAGGTATAAAGATGAATTTTTTACTTCTCATATCTTCATTTGTCATAGTTCATTCCCCTTGTCTAGAATTATGTTTATTTGGTTTTTTATAATTTCCCTCGCACGAGGTAATACAATCTTTTCAAAGAAGCTCTCTACTGCTTGTTGTATTTTTTCGTCAGGTGCTTTTCCTCCTGATAATGGAACTCCAATTATACATTGTGGTTCTAGAGTTTTAGGAACAAATCCTCTTTGTAATAATAAATTTTTTCTTTTCCAGTCAGAATCCAGTTCATAGACAGGAAGCAACAACTTTATTGAATATTCTGAAAGAAATTGTTTGAATTTCTCTATCATTATTGGTAGTTCAATGACAAATCCTTGATCTCTTCGAGCACCATCTGCTATATATTTTATCTTACATTTTTTTGCCTTGATTACAGACCAAGTATACATAGCCGATCTGCAGGTTAGACAATTAGATTGTGATATCGTCAATTCTCCATATTCTTGAATAATCTCACTTGGTTTCATATTAAAATATGGTAAGAAAAACTCTCTCCATATCCCGACTATATTTCGAATACCAAGAAATTTGGCTTTGTCTTCTCCATATCGTTTTATGATCCTTTCAGCCCCATGTTTGGCATTAGAACAACCTAAACCAGCTCCATTTTTGAATGTAACCATATTTACTTTAAAACCATCTTCTATCAATAGACATGCAGATAGAAATGAGTCTTTTCCTCCAGAAAACAATAACAATACTTCTTCCTTCATTATTTTCACCTAGAAAAATCTTCCCAATAATTCTTTCAATAAATATTATACAGTAGAAAAATCTTTTGTCAAGTCATTCTAAAGACAATCTTTATTTTAATGTCTTTGGGTTGCATTATTTCATTTGTTTGAATTATTGGAGCATGATAAATGATATTAATATTGAATATCAGTAGATTTTTAAGTCTTTTGTTTTAGAAAAATATTAAAAGTTTTTAATTAAACCTATTAAATTAAATGATATTATGAAAATTCAACAAAAATTAGAAAAAATTCTTCAAAAACCTGTATGTGATAATTGTTTAGGTAGGCAATTTGCTAAACTACTTTCTGGGCTTTCAAACGAACAAAGAGGTAAAATTATTAGGCAATATGCAGCATTTCTATTAGATGCTGGAGAAATAAATGTGGATTCATCAAATTTTTATGATATAAAATTTTATAACAGAAAAATCAAGCCAAATAAGCCAAAGAAATGCTATTTATGCGGAAATTTGTTTTCAGAACTTAAAAAAAAAGCAGAAGAAATCGAAAAAAAACTAAGAAAATACGAATATAAGACTTTTCTAATAGGTTCAAGACCAA
>JAFCEW010000040.1 GCA_017608955.1 Candidatus Aenigmatarchaeota archaeon
ATATAATCCATAAATTAGTCGAGAAGACATATGAGCTAAGTAAGAAAATTTCTGAATTAGATATGATAGAAGATGATTTGAAAAAACTAAAATCTGAAAAAGATACTGATAAATTAAATGAATTCAAGAATGTAATTTCTGAGAAATTTAATAATGTGGATAAAACAGTTGAATCATTAAACAAAAAAATTGAATCTTTAGAGAAAAAAACCAGCTCTACTGAAATAAACAAGACTATCATTAATGAATTCAAAAATGTTTATAAGGAAATTGATAGACTCAAAAAAGCAAAACCAGAAATAAAATCATCAAAAGAATTACCTAAGGATATTGTAAAAGAACTCTTTGCATTAAAAGATATTGTATCAAGACTAACAGCGGAAAATGAGGCTTTAAAAGAAAAAATCACAACAATAAAAGAACCAAAAACAACAACAGGTATACCACCACACGTAGTTGCAGAAATGGTAGATAAAATAAAAACAATGGAAAGAAGAATACAACTTTTAGAAAGTGAAATTAACAAAGAACTAGTGGTAAAACCCGTAATTCTTGAGTAAGATTTAAATGTTTTAATTTGGTTTGAATATTATGACCTACACACTAATAATTGCAGAAAAGCCGCAGGCAGCGAAAAGAATAGCAGAAGCTTTAGCAGATGACAAACTAAAAAAAATTGAAAAACGTGGAGCATATTATTATGAATTCAAAAGAGATGGAAAACCACATATATGTGTCCCAGCAGTTGGTCATTTATTTGTTCTGAATGAAAAAAAAGAAAAGAAAGGTTGGACATATCCTATTTTCTCTTATGAATGGATCCCTACTTTTAAAAGAAGAGGAATGGTCTGGGTAAAAAAATATTACGAAAATATAAAAGAACTAGCTGAAAAAGCAGATGAATTTATTGATGCTGCAGATTATGATACTGAAGGTGAAGTTCTATTATATAATATTTTGAGATTTATTTGTGATGTCAAAGATGCAAAAAGAATGATATTCAGTACCTTAACAAAAGATGAATTAATAGAATCATACGAAAATGCAAGACCACATATTTCTTTTGATGTATTGGAGGCTGGTTTAACAAGACATGAATTAGATTTTCTTTGGGGCCTAAATACAACAAGAGCAATGACACTAGCAATGAAAAAACAATTCAGAGGATTTCAAGTAATATCAAGTGGTAGGGTACAGAGTCCTACTTTATTTCTTTTAGAAGAAAAAGAAAAAGAGATTAAAAAATTTGTTCCTGTTCCATTTTGGCAAATTCAAGCTTATATAAAATATAATAAAATCAAACTTTTGGCAAACTATGAAAAAGATCAAATATGGAAAAAAGATGAAGCAAATAAAATTGTAAAGGGTTGTAAAGGAAAAAAAGCAGAAGCAAAGGATATTCAAAAAAGAATCTACAATCAAAAACCACCAATTCCTTTTAATACAACAACACTACAAACTGAAGCATATAATCAGTTTAAATATTCTCCTAGACAAACAATGTCATTGGCAGAAGCATTGTATCAAGAAGGTTTGATATCATATCCTAGAACTGCATCTCAGAAATTACCTTCAAAAATTAATTATATAAAAATTTTGAAAGGATTAAAAGCTATAAAAGGATTTGGAAAATTAGTTGATAAGATTCTTGCAAAAAAAGAGATAAAACCAACAGAAGGTAAAAAAGAAGATAAAGCACATCCTGCTATTTTTCCAACTGGGGAAATTCCAAAAAAATTAACAGCACAACAAAAGAAATTATATGAATTGATTGTCAGAAGATTTTTAGCATGCTTTGGAGATCCAGCAAAGAAAGAAAGTATTAAAATTATTTTGGATATCAATGGTCATAAGTTTAATATTGCAGGAAGAAGAATTCTAGAAAAGGGTTGGACAGAATTTTATGAAAAATTCTTGAGTTATGAAGAACAAGTTCTTCCTGAAATTGAAAAAGGTGAAAAATTAGACGTAGAAAAAATAAATATGCTAGATAAAGAAACTCAACCACCAAATCGTTATTCTCAAGGATCTATAGTAAAAGAAATGGAAGAAAGAGGACTGGGAACAAGAGCAACCAGAGCACAGATTTTACAAACATTATATGACAGAGGATATATTGTTGATAAAAGTATTAGAGTTACTCAGCTAGGAGAAACTGTTGTAAATGTATTGCAAAAGTATTGCCCTGATGTATTGAGTGAAGAATTAACAAGACATTTTGAACAAGAAATGGAAGATGTGATGGAAAATAAAAAGAAGAGAGAAGAAATAGTAGAAGAAGCCAAAAAAGTATTAACTAAAATATTGGATAAATTCAAAAAGAATGAAGAAAAAATTGGTAAGGAACTGATCCAATCATTTATAAAATATAAAAGAAAACAAAAGAGTATCGGAATTTGTCCTAAATGTGGGAAAGAATTAAGAATTATAAAATCAAGAAGAACTGGAAAAAGATTTGTGGGGTGTACTGGTTATAAAGATGGATGTAGATATTCAATGCCATTACCACAAAGAGGTATGATAACTCCAACAGATAAATTATGTAAAGAATGTGGATCACCAATGATAACCGTAAAAATAATGGGAAAAAGACCATTTACAACTTGTATAAATATAGATTGTCCTACAAAAGATAAGTATAAGAAAAATAAGGAAGAAAAGGAGAAAAAGAAAACTCAGAAAAAGAAATGAGGATTTAATTTCTCGAATATTCTATTATAATCTTTGGAATGACCACAGTATAGACATATCTCTACTTTCCTAAATTTCTGGTTAAAAGAAAATACAATATGATTATTGCAATGTTTGCATAACATTTTCTCACAGATATAAATTATCAATTTCTTTTTAAACTGATTTTTATGAATCGAAATAAAAATTTCAAAATACTTTTTCAGAAAATAATTTCATAAAATAAATTTTTTTACAATTATTATTTATTATTTGTTTTGAAGTGCATACTTATTCTTGGGATTGTAGGAGGTGTCTCTATTATATCTGACACGCTATTAACAACATTAAATCCCTTTAAAGTTAGAATATAATTTTTTCCAGATTTTACAATATATTGCCCATCCATAAGAGTCTTTAAGTGTTTGTATATCTCGCTACTTCCTATAGGAATTCCGTATTCTTTGAAATTTTTTAATATATTTGTATAACCTTTAGGCTCATTTTTTAGTATAAATAAAAGGAGTAATCTTTTACCCGAAGCAAGTGTTTGACTTATATCTAAAATATCTTGAATTTCTGTCATGTTTTATATAATACATGTCAAACTTTTAAACCTAAAATAGAAAAGGATTTAAAGTTTTATAGAAATTTAGTATTGAAATTTTCTTTCATATTTTTTATGTGGCAACCATTCCAAAATAACAGAGATGATAGTAATTTTATCTCCTATTATGAAATATAATAATCTCCATGCGTTTGGTAAATTATATTTCCATAAATTATCAATATTGAATTTATTTTTATATTGTTTAGGAATTAATTTCTTAGGTATTAAAATACCGCAAAATGGATCTTTTTTTAAATCATTTATTGCTCTTGATATAAAATTATATAATTTAGGATCTTGCTTCTTTAGCTTTTCAAATGCATCTTTTATCTTCTTATTGGCAAAAGCAACTTTTTTCTTTTTTTCATTAAAATTCATTAAACCACTAAATTTTCTTGTTCATATTTTTTTATTAATTTTGGATTATATATCCATATTATTTTTCCGTCTTTTATTACTATTTTTCCTGATTCTACTAAATAATCAAGAATTAAATTGAATGTCTGATACATTACTTTTCTTGGAAGAGATAACCATAATTGTCTTTTTGATGGATATTCTTTCGCATTTTTAATTTTTTCTTCTACCATAATAATTGTATCCAATCTTGGATAA